>JAEUJK010000427.1 GCA_016794735.1 Gemmatimonadota bacterium
TGCCACCACACTGACTAACAATCCGAAACCCAGCGCCATCGCCGGACGCAGGGAGAGCTGGGCCTGCGGCTCGAGCACCAGGCGCACATACGCCAGGCTCGCGAGCATCGTGACGACGAGGGCCCCCCACGCGCCCGCGCGCGTCTTCCCGGGAGAAATCGCCGGCATGAGCTTCGTGCGTCCCATCAGCCGTCCCACGAAATACGCGCCGATGTCCGACGCCCACGTGAGCACCACGGGATACATGACGAGCGCGGTCCCCGCCGGCGCCGTCGTCACGAAGCGATGGTGCCGGAGCAACCACGCAAACGACAACAAGCCACCGGTGTACACCGCGCCGAACGCGGTCACCGACACCGAGGCCAGCGGGCGACCCTCCACACCGCGCGCCCACAGCGACGCGCCGAGCAGCGCGACCAGCACCACCGCCGCGAGCGCACCAGGGGCCGACAGGACGCCGTTGGCAGCCAGCGTCGTGTAGAGCGGAAGCGCGGCGGCGATCGCCACGCCAAAAACGTCCAGCGCCTCGACGCCACCGTGGCGCGCGATGCGGAACAGCTCCCACGCCCCGATGCCACCAAGTGCCGCCAGCAGGAGCGCCAGCGGCAGTTCGCCCAGGTAGACCAGGGCGCCGACGATCGGGATGCCGACGATCGCTACGGCGACGCGGCGCGCGAGTTCACCGATGGGTCAGACCTCCATGATCTCGGCTTCCTTCGCCTTCATCGCCGCATCGATCTTCGCCACCGCGTCGTCGTGCAGCTTCTGGAGGTCCTTCTCCGCGTGCTTCACGTCGTCCTCGGACACGCCGTCAAGCTTCTTGAACTTGTCGCGGGCCTCGGTGCGCCAGTGACGCACCGCGATGCGGCCTTCCTCGGCCAGCTTGTGGATGACCTTCGCCAGTTCCTTGCGGCGCTGCTCGTTCATCGAGGGAAGCGGGACACGCACGACGTTCCCCTGCGTCACGGGATCCAGCCCGAGCTCGGCCTCACGGATCGCCTTCTCGATGACCTTGATCTGTCCCTTGTCGAACGGGGTGACGATGAGGACCCGCGGCTCCGGTGCAGCGACCGTGGCCACCTGGTTCATCATCATGCTCGTCCCGTACATCTCGACGCGCACCGTGTCGAGCATCGTCGGCGATGCCTTGCCCGAGCGAATCGAGGCAAACTCGTGCTTGGTGTTCTCGAAGGCCTTGTCCATATGGGCCTTCGTGTCCTTGAGGATCGCAGGAAGAGTGCTCATGAGACGAGGGTTCCCACGCGTTCGCCGCGCACCGCGCGTGCAACAGCGCCGCGTTCGTGGATGTTGAGGACGATCAGCGGGAGGCGGTTTTCCTTGGACAACGTCACGGCCGTCTGGTCCATGACGCCGAGTTCCTCGAGCATCACGTCCCGGTACGAGATGGTCTCGTACCGCCGGGCGTCCGGGTTCTTCTTTGGATCAGCCGAATAGACGCCATCGACGGACGTGGCCTTGATGATGACATCGGCCTTGATCTGGATGGCGCGCAACACGGCGGCGGTGTCGGTCGAGAAGTACGGGTTCCCCGTGCCGGCCGCGAAGATGACGATGCGGCCCTTCTCGAAGTGCCGCAGGGCGCGGCGACGGATGTACGGCTCGGCGAGTTCCTCCATGCGGATCGCCGTCATGACGCGGGTGTCGAGCCCGCGCTTCTCGAGCACGTCCTGGAGGGCCAACGCATTGATGACGGTGCCGAGCATCCCCATGTAGTCGGCGGCCACCCGGTCCATGCCGAGCGCAGCCAGCTGGGTGCCCCGCACCATGTTGCCGCCACCGATGACGAGGCCCACGCCGACCCCAAGGTCCATCACCCCCTTGATCTCGTCGCAGAATTGCCCGACGCGTTCGAAGTCATACCCTGACCCCTTGTCGCCAGCGAGTGCCTCGCCGGAGAGCTTGAGCAGGATGCGCTTGTAGGCGGGGGAGGTATCGGGCATTCAGCTCGGGGTTGGGTGACCACGCGAAGGTGGCAGGTCTACGCGCCCGGGGGCAAGTGGGCGCGACGTGCATCGCGATGGGGAGGGCGCCCGTTGCGGCGCCCTCGCACCATGCGACCTAAGGAGGGGTTACTCCTCCCCCATCTGGTACCGGACGAAGCGCTTCACGCTCAGCGTCGCGCCCGCTTCCTTCGACTTCTGCTCCACGAGCTGCTTGATGCTCATGTTCGGGTCGCGGACCCAGGGCTGCTCGATGAGCGCGGCCTCGGCATACAGCTTGTTGACCTGGCCATCGACCATCTTCGCGATGATGTTGTCCGGCTTGCCCGACTGCTTGGCCTGCTCGGTGAAGATCTCGCGCTCCTTGGCCACGAAGTCGGCCGGCACGTCGTCGCGGGTGACCCCGGACGGGACGCGCGGCACGCCAGCGGCCACGTGCTCGGCGATCGACTTGGCGAGCTCACGCGCGGCCTCGCCCGACCCACCGCGGACGTCGACCAGCACGGCGACCTTGCCGTTGAAGTGCACGTAGGAGCCGACGACGCCGTCCGACACGAAGCGGGCGTAGCGGCGGAGCACGACGTTCTCACCGGTCTTGGCCGAGGCGCCCTTGACCACCTCGTCGACGGTCTTGCTGGCATCGCCATGGAACGGCTGCGACGGCACGCTGCCCTCGGCCGCGACGGCCACCGCCGCGTCGAGCGAGGCGTCGGCGTACACGTGGTCCGCGAGGGTCTGCGCAAACGCACCAAACTCGTCGTTGCGGGCGACGAAGTCCGTCTCCGAGTTGACCTCGATGATCGCCGCCACGCTGCCGTTGTCGGCCGACTTGACGATGATGCGGCCCTCGGACGCGGTGCGACCCGCGCGCTTCTCGGCCTTGGCGATGCCCTTCTTGCGGAGCAGCTCGACGGCCGCCTGCACGTCACCGTTGGACTCCTCGAGCGCCTTCTTGCAATCCATCATCCCGGCGCCCGTTCGCGCGCGGAGGTCAGCTACATCCTTGGCAGTCACAGCCATGTTCGAACCACTCCTTGCCCTGTTGTGAGAACGCCGCCGGCGTGGGAGGCCGGCGGCGCGATGGTGATCCACGATCCCGGCCGTTGCCGGGGATCCGTCCGAGGCGCCGCCTCGCGTGCTTATTCCGCTCCAGCGTCGCCGGCATCCCCGGCGTCGCTCCCTACTTCACCCGCTTCCGCCGTTCCCGGCTTGAGGCGCGCGGCCAGCGCACCCGGGTTCGCCCGACGGCGCCGCGGACGGCGACGACGGCGACGCTCATCGTCACCCGCCGGCTCCATGCCGCGATCCGACGAGTACGTCGTCTCTTCGGCCTCTTCCTCCACCTGGCGAACCGGCGCCTCGCGGCGCGCTTCCATGATCACCTCGGCGATGAAGCGCGTGATCAGCTCGACCGAGCGGATCGCGTCGTCATTGCCGGCGATCGGCATGGTGATCTGGTCCGGATCCGAGTTCGTATCGCAGATCGCGACGATCGGGATGCCGAGCTTGTTCGCCTCGCTGACCGCGATGCGCTCCTTCTTGGAGTCGATCACGAACATGAGCCCGGGGAGGCGCCCCATGTTCTTGATGCCGGAGAGGTTCTTTAGGAGCTTGTCGCGCTGACGCGTGAGCAGCAGCTGCTCCTTCTTGGTGTAGTTCTCGAACTCACCGCCGGCCTCGGACCCCGCCTCGAGCTCCTTGAGCCGACGCGTCTGCTTCTTGATGGTGCCGAAGTTGGTGAGCAAGCCGCCGAGCCAGCGCTCGGTGACGTAAAGGGCGCCACAGCGATCGGCCTCGCCACGCACGATCGAGCCGAGCTGGCGCTTCGTGCAGACGAAGAGGACGTTCTCGCCGCGGAGGACGATCTCGCGGATGAACTTCTCGGCATCGTCGATCTGCTTGAGGGTCTTCTGCAGGTCGATGATGTGGATGCCGTTGCGCTCGGCGAAGATGAACCGGCGCATCTTGGGGTTCCAACGACGGGTCTGGTGCCCGAAGTGAACGCCCGCTTCCAGCAACTGCTCGAGGGTCGGCTTCATGGAGTTTCCTGTCGGGTTGTGCGTCCGCGTCCGTCAGCGTCGCCTTCGACCGGCCAAGGCCGGCACCCGAGGCGACTCGGGAACGCGTGCGAAGTGAAGAACGATGGCGCCGGCGGTCCTGCGCACTCCCCGGCACCGGCGTCCCGGGGAGGCTGGCCTTCCCCGCGAGGGGAAGGCGCGTCGACTAACGCTTGGAGAACTGGAAGCGCTTGCGGGCGCCGGGCCGGCCCGGCTTCTTGCGCTCGACCGCGCGGGCATCGCGCGTGAGCAGCCCGAGGTCGCGGAGCTTGCGGCGGTGCGTCTCGTCGAGCGACACCAGCGCGCGGGCGACGGCGAGGCGGAGCGCCCCGGCCTGGCCCGTCTGGCCACCACCTTCCAGCTTGGCCCGGACGTCAAAGCGGCCGAGCGAATCCGTGGCGGTGAAGGCCTGCTGGATGGCCGACACGAGCGACGGGCGCGGGAAGTAGTCGCCTAACGTGCGACCGTTCACGTCCCACTTGCCCGACCCAGGCTTGAGGGTGACACGACAGACCGCTTCCTTGCGGCGGCCCACTGCGCGGAGTTGCGTCTCAGCCATGCTCAGGCACTCTTGCGATCGAAGGTCAGGGCAGTCGGCTGCTGGGCCGCATGCGGATGCTCAGCGCCAGCGTAGACGCGGAGCTTGAGGCGCAACACCTGGCGGGCGAGCGCGGACTTCGGCAGCATGCCGAACACCGCCTTCTCGATGACCCGCTCCGGGTGCTTCCCCTGGAGGTCGGCGTACGGGGTGTGACGCTCGTGCCCCATGTAGCCCGTGTGCGAGAAGTAGCGCTTCTGCTCGCCCTTCTTGCCGGTCACCTTCACCTTCGCCGCATTGATCACGATGACGTTGTCACCGGTGTCCATGTGCGGGGTGTAGATCGGCTTGTGCTTCCCACGGAGGATGCGGGCCACTTCGGATGCGAGCCGACCAAGGACCATGCCCTCAGCGTCCACCACGAACCAGTGGCGCTGGATGTCCTTAGGGGTCGCGCTGAAAGTCTTCATGACGTCGAACCTGGGTGATGCCACGCGCGGCCCGAAAGCGCGCGCAAAGTGCGATGGATACTTGGTTTATGGCAGACCCTGAAAGTAGGCTGGCCGATCTGGCATGTCAACGGAGCCGGCGCCCCGAAAACACCCCCCGGTCCTAGGCCAGCTCCACCAGGACCGCCCCCTTCTCCACCGGCTGCCCGGGACCCACGGGGATCGCCGTGACCCGCCCGGCGGAGAGGGATCGCAGCTCGTTCTCCATCTTCATGGCTTCCATGGAGACCAGCGGCTGCCCGGCGGCCACCTCGTCCCCCACCGCCACATGGAGGCGCACGATCAACCCCGGCATGGGCGCCACCAGTGGCCGAGGCCCCTGCGCCCCACTCGCGGCCGCCGTAAGGTCCCGGATCGCCCGGGTCCGCTCGTCCACCGCATCCACGCCGAACCGGTGCCCGTCGATCCAGAGCACGTAGGCGCCCCGTGTTTCGCCCCGGGCGGCCACCACCCGGTGGACCGATTCGCCGACCCGCACCAGGTGCACGGGGGTCCCGTCGACCTGCTCCAGGTGGGCGGTCAGGAGGGTGTCTCCGACCCGCACCCCGCCCTCCTCGAGCACCACATCGATTCGCTGGCCGTTCACGTCGACGGCGTATTTCACGAGGCTACCTCCGGACTCAGCACGCAGACGGTCTCGATATGGGCCGTCTGGGGAAAAAGGTCAAACGGGGTCACACGGTCCACGCGCCACGACGGCATGCGACCAAGGTCGCGGGCCAGGGTGGCGGGATCACAACTCACGTACACGATGCGACGCGGCCGCGGACTCGCCGCCTCGACGATCCCGCAGACGGCGGCATCGAGCCCCACCCGCGGCGGGTTGAGCAACACGGCGTCCGCCGGCAGCGCGTCGCCAAGCGCGTCTTCCACACGTGCCGTGCGCACGTCGACCCCGGGACA
>JAEUJK010000488.1 GCA_016794735.1 Gemmatimonadota bacterium
CCCGGCCACGATCAGTCACCTGCGTGCCGCGGGCCTCACGCCCATGCCACGCCTCGTGCTCCTCACTTCCGGCGAACTCGGCGAGTCCGCGCAGGTGGCGCACGGGGCCGACGTCCTCCTCATCAAGCCCGCGGCGCAGGAAGACCTCCTGCGCGCGCTCCGGCCAGTGGCCACGCCGAACGCCACGACCCTTCCCGACACGCCGCCGGTCTCGTTAGGCCTCCATGTGCTGGTGGCCGAGGACGAACCCGTCAACCAGATGGTGATCGCGGCCCTGCTGGAGCGACTGGGCTGCACGGTGGTCACGGTGGGTGATGGCAGCGAAGCCGTGTCGCGGGCAACGACCGAATCGTTCGACGCGATCCTGATGGACTTCCACATGCCCGAGATGGATGGCGTGGACGCGACGCGCGAGATTCGCGCGGCCGAGGCGACCGCGCACCGACCGCGGGTGCCCATCGTGGCCCTCACGGCCCTCGCCACGGAAGATGCGCGCCTCGCGGCGATCGAGGCCGGGATGGATCACTTCCTCACCAAGCCGGTCGACCCATGCGCGCTGCAACACCGCCTCGAAACGTGTGCGCCACACGCCGGGGCAGCGGCACCCGCGTCCACGACCGCCTGACCGTCTCCACCAGAGACTCGTCAGGCGGACGCATCGCAGGCAGCCAGCCGCCGGGCCAGGAGCGCCTGCTCTGCGTGTGTCAGCGCGCCGTCCCGCGCCCGGCGCAGGTACTCGCGCGCCACGTCCAGGTGGCCAGCCCGCCGGTGCAACTCGCCTAACGTGGCATCCCACAGGTAGTAACCCTGCAACCACCCCGGTGGCGTGAGCGCGGCCAGTGCCGCGAGCCCCGCCTCCGGGCCGTGGCGCTCCGCGACGGCGATCGCGCGGTTCATCGCGTTGATCGGCGACGGCGCAACCCGGTCCAGCAGTTCGTACAGCCGGGCGATCTCGTCCCAGCGCGTTTCGTCATACGACGCCGCCAGGCAATGTTCCGCGGCGATCCCCGCCTCCAGGTGGTAGCGACTCAGCCGGTCGCCCCGCGCCGCGCGCTCCAGGTGATACATCCCGCGCGCGATGAGGTCACGGTTCCACCGCGACCGATCCTGCGCTCCGAGCAACAGCAGCCCACCGGCTCCGTCCTCCCGCGCATCGAAGCGCGAGACATCGAGGTACATCAGCGCGAGCAATGCATCGGTCTCGGGAACGTCACCAACCGGGTGTTGTGCCAGGATCAGCGAGAGGCGAATGGCTTCGTCGCACAACTCGCGGCACAGCACGGTATCCGGCTGGGCCGAACTGTATCCCTCGGTGAACAACAGGTAGATCATCTGCCACACGGCGGGCAGGCGAGCCGCGAGCTCCCCTACCGGCGGGGTGTCGGTCGTCTGCACATGGGCGCGGAGCGAGGCGCGCGCACGCTGCAGCCGCTTGTAGGTCGCCTCGGGAGTCTGGAACAACCGCAGCGCGATCTCGTTGACGCTGAACCCGCACAGCGTCTTGAGCGCAAAGACGAGCTGCGAGTCCCGCGAGAGTGACGGATCCCCGCAGATGAACATCATGCGCAGCTGGCCGTCCGCCACCTCGTGATCCAGGTACACCGTGTCCTCCGCGCCGGCACCGTCCTCGACGCCCAGGGCCACCCCACCCAGCGCCGCCTCCGCGCGGCGCTCGCGACGCAACCCGCCGAGCACTTCGTTGAGTGCAACCCGGTAGAGCCACGCGCTCGGGTCCGTCGGCTGGCCCTGGGAAGACCAGGCGTGCACGGCGCGCATGAGGGCGGTCTGCACCGCGTCCTCGCATTGCTCGAGGCGCGCCGCCCCGAACCGACGGACCAACGCAGCGACCAGGCGCCCGAACTCGTGCCGGAAGAAGTGGTCCGGGAGGCCGGGGGCCTGGCCGACGTCAGTCATGCGACTCAGTAGCCCAGCTCGCGGATCTCGACGCTCGCACCCGGGATCGTGTTGATCGGGCATGCCGCGGCAATCTCGATCGCCCGCGCCATCGAATGCGTGGCGACAAACGCATAACTGCCGAGTACTTCCTTGGCCTCGATATACGGGCCGTCGACCACGGCCCCCGCGCGCATGACCGCCCCGCCCGCCTTGAGTCCCTCGCCTGGGGTCACCTCGGCGGCGAACGTCGCCTTCCACGCGGACCACGCGGCGTATTGGGCCTGCATCTGCTCCGGCGACGGCGGGGTGGCCGGGGCGCCGGCGGGAAAGCGATAGAGAAACAGGTACTTCGAGGTAGCAGTCGACATCAGGATCTCCGTTTCGGGTCGTTTCGCGTCGTCCATTCGACGCGAGTGGCACCTGGGAGATGCCGAAGCCATCGGGAATTGGACATTTCGAGCGGAAGGCGTCTCCGCCGGCGGTCGTTACACGAGGGCAAAGCTCGACGGCGTCGCGCGCGGCGGCAACTGGAGCCGCCGACCGGAGGGCCGCAGCGACCACGACGCTGCGGTGATCGCCAGCAGCACGAGTGGAACCGCGATCTTCCCCATGGAATGCCCGACGGCGAAGTGAGACGCCGCGGCGCCGATCAAGTCGAAGGCGATCCCCGCATACGCCCACTCCTTGAGCCGCGGGAACCGTGGCGCGACCAGGGTGATCGCGCCGAGGCATTTCCAGATCCCCAGCATGGTCACGAAGTAGGCGGGGTAACCAAGGGCGGTCATCCCCTGAACCTGCTGGGCCGATCCCGCGGCTGAAGCCAATCCGCCGGAGAGGAACGCGAGGGCGACCAGGCTCGTGCTGGTCCAGTAGGTGATCGCTCGGACGGAGACGTGTCTATTGAGGCGCATGGTGGGTCACCGGGTTTGCCGTACCGTGATTGGCACGGCTCACCCGGTAGATGCCGATGGGTGCCGGAATTGGACACGACCGTTTCCA
>JAEUJK010000515.1 GCA_016794735.1 Gemmatimonadota bacterium
CTTCATCCGCAGCGTGCTGGGATCGGTGGCGGACACGGCCATCGTCCCGCTGCAGGACGTCCTTGGTGTTGGCAGCGAGGGGCGCATGAACTTCCCCGGTCGCGACAGCGGCAACTGGCAGTGGCGATTCACATGGGACGACCTCGGCGCCGATGCCCTGCCACGATTCCGGCGGTTGGCCACGCGTTACGGTCGCGCGCCCAGGCGTGCCACCGTGCCGACCTCAGGAGCCGGTGGCGCGCGTGGTTCCGGGGTTGAACTCACGCCAGCTGTGCCAGAACTCCTGGCTGGCGGGGATCCGGCGTAGGCCGCCGATCATCTGCCCGCTCACCGGCCACGACCTGCCGCCAGCCATCAACGAGTCGCCGACCACGGAGAAGACCAGCTCCGGCTGCGGTCGCTCGTAGGCGTAGAAGCTCGCCCCATCGTTGGCGAGCACCAGCACCACTGGCCGACCACCGACCTCGTCGTTGATCACCCGCTCACGCTTCAGCTGGTTCCAGTCGAAGGCCTTGGCCTGGCCGGCGATCGAGATCCCGACCACCCACGACTTGTCTCCCCACGAGCTGGTGTCCGTCCCCGTGAGCGTCGAGCGACTGGTGCCATTCTCGAAGGCGTAGTCGCGCGCGTACTGTCCGACGAACACCGGATCCGCCTGCATAACGAGTGAGGTCGGGTGCAGGGCCAGCCACTCACCGAGCGTGACCTGCAGGCTGGGGAGCTCCCGCAGCACGCGCCCCTTGAGGGGACCGGTGACCGCCTCGCCATTGGCCTGTCGCCACCAGCTGCCGGTTCGCGCATCCTCGAACATCGCGTTGAAGTGGTCCATCCCGACGAGGCGGAACTCGTCGACCTCGCCATCCACGAGCGGGGAGAACACGCGGCCGGTACGACAAACGGTGCAGTACGAGACCATGATCGGTTCCCCGCCCACCGTGTCGCGCACCTGGTGATGGTAGCCGATGAACTGCAGCGGGTATGCCCGCGCCGTCCCGTTCACCTCGACGCCGACCACCAGTCGATCGCGCGCGACCGCGTTGTCCTGTGATGGCGCCAGGATCAGGGTCCGCGGCTGCTGGAACATCCGATCGGCGGCCATGCGGAAGTTGACCATCCACGCCACGCCCCCAACGACGGCAAGCAGCCCCGGTGCCATCCACCGTCGCCACCCGCCCGCGCGCCACCATCCCACCAGGCCGACCGCCAACGCGATGCCAACCACGGCGCGCGCGACCCAGCGCCACTGGTAGATTGCATAGGCGACCTCGACACTGCGCATCCGCTGGCTCCCCGGGAGGGGCATCACGAACCAGACGTTCGCGAACTCCACGAGCAGGAGCGCGACCACCGCGGGCAGGAAGAGCCGGGCGGTCGACGAGCGTAGTCCGGGGGCAGCTGAACGTGGACCAGTCACACGAGGCAATCTAGCCTCCCCTGGCTTCCAATACCCTATCGATTGTACTCCGACAGCCAATGGAACTGCCGTTCCGAGAGCTGGTAGTGCCGGTTGCTCTTGCGCAGTGCGACAAAGAGGGACTCCCCCGCGACCATCGTGCGGAGATGCACCGTCCCCGGCGTTGGAACCTCGTAACGCGCCGTGAAGATGTGTGTGCTGTCGAAGGTCCACGACGATCGCCACACGGCCAGGGTGCGCGCTGTGGTATCCGCGCGAAACCTGAAGTACCCGCGACGGTAGCGCTGCCAGAACGAAGGATCGGTTGACCCCACACTCCCGCCGGTGGTGTTGTCGATCGCGACGTCGCGCCAGCGCAACGTGTCGTGGAGCGTGAGCGGGATCGTGTCGCGCCCGCGCACAAAGGTGGGGACGTCGTACATCCCGACGCTGAAGGGCACCGGATTCGCGGGGAGCCGCGAGTTCTTGAAGCCTTGCCACCCGCGTTGCATGGGCAGGATGAAGGCGCATACGAAGAAGAGGAGCTTCACCGCGCGCGCCGACCAAGTGAACCGGGCCGAGCTGTACGGCGGATCCCACGCGCGAGTCGCGGGTGCGCCGCGGTTGAACACGAGGAAGTCGAGCAACCGCCGGGCGTCGAGGGCCAACAGGACCACCGAGGTCAGCAGGAGCTGCGACGCAAACAGC
>JAEUJK010000550.1 GCA_016794735.1 Gemmatimonadota bacterium
CCCCCTGTTTCGTCGCGCGAATCCGGCGTCCGCTAGCTGGAACGGCGCCAAGACCGTCGCGCAGATCGCGTGCTTCTGGGGATTCTTCCTCTTCTACCTGCCGCCGCGGCTCGTGGGGGCCACCACGGGGCTGGTCCCTGAACTTGGGGTGCACGCTCCGCGCGCGTTGAGCATGGGCCTTTTCGTGGCGGCCAGCATGCTCGGCTTGTGGAGCGCATGGACGATGGTGGTGCAGGGGCGTGGAACGCCGCTGCCGCTGGATACGGCGCGCGACCTGGTGGTGGGTGGCCCGTACCGATGGGTGCGAAACCCCATGGCCGTCGCCGGGGTTGGGCAGGGGGTCGCGGTGGCCCTCTGGTTTTCCTCGTGGATCCTGCTGGGGTTCTTCCTGGCCGGGGGGGTGGCGTGGCACATCGTCGTTAGGCCCGCGGAAGAGCGCGACTTGCTGGCGCGATTTGGCGCGGCGTACGATCGCTATCGTGCCGGGACGGGCCTGTGGTGGCCGCGGCGGGGCCCATGAGACCCGCGCGCACGCCCGGTGCGGAGGATGGGGGGTACGGCGACGAGTGGCTCGTGGCCCACGCCCTCGCGGAGTTCCGTCGTCGGGAAGGACTGCCGGACGACGGCGGCGCCAGTGCGCCCACGGTCTCGTACCCCGTGGGACCCTGGCGCGTGACGATCCCGAACTTCGCTTCGCGTCGTCGCGCCCTGGAGCTGCACGACCTCCAGCACCTGGCCACGGGATACGGCACCACGTGGGCGGGCGAATCACAGATTGCCGCGTGGGAGCTGGGGAGTGGGTGCGGCCGCTTCGTCGCGCCTTGGGTGCTGGCCACCGCCGCGTTCAGTGTCGGGGTCTGGCTGTATCCCCGGATCACCTGGGCGGCATTTGTGCGCGGGCGACGGAGCCATAGCCTGTTCCGGCTGCCCGATGCTGCACGATTCAAGGATGGAACGCTCGGGACCATGCGTGCGGCCATGTCACTTCCGCGGTCGCGACCCGCGGCTCGGCTCTCCGACCGCTGCTGGTATGCGGTGGCATCACTCCCGCTGGTGTCGCTCCTCGTCGCGATGGCTGGCGCACTCCGCCACTGGCTCGCATGATGGCACCCACCAATTCCTGATGACTGTGAGATGACATCCCTGACGAAACGACCGATCGACCCGGGGGTCGACATTGGTCATGTCCACTTGAAGGTGAGCGATATCCCGCGCGCCCTCGACTTCTACTGCGGGGTGCTGGGGTTCGAACTCCAGCAGATGTACGGGACGCAGGCCGCATTCATCTCGGCCGGGGGATACCACCATCACATCGGGCTCAATACCTGGCAGAGTCGTGGCGGCAAGCCGCCTGCGCCCGGGACGACGGGGCTCTTTCACGTGGCCATTCGATATCCCACGCGGGCGGCCCTGGCCGATGCCCTGCAACGGGTGATCGATGCCGGGGTGCCTTTGGATGGTGCCAGTGATCATGGCGTCAGCGAGGCACTCTACCTGCGCGACCCGGATGAAAACGGGATCGAGCTCTATTGGGACAAGCCGAAAGACCAATGGCCGATAGGTCCCGATGGGTCG
>JAEUJK010000557.1 GCA_016794735.1 Gemmatimonadota bacterium
CCGGTCGAGTTCGTCGAGGCGCTCACCCGTGCGGGTTGGTTGGCGGCGCTCATTCCCGAGGAGTATGGCGGCAGCGGGCTCTCGCTGACCGAGGCGTCGGTGATCCTCGAGGAAGTGAACCGCTCGGGGGCCAACAGCGGCGCCTGCCACGCGCAGATGTACACCATGGGTTCGGTCCTGCGTCATGGATCGCCGGAACAGAAAGCGCGCTACCTGCCGGCAATCGCCAGCGGGGAGTTGCGGCTGCAGTCCTTTGGGGTCACCGAACCCACGACCGGGACGGACACCACCCGGCTCCGCACCACCGCCGTGCGGCGTGGGGATCGATATGTGGTGAACGGGCAGAAGGTGTGGATCTCCCGCGTGCAGCACAGCGACCTGATGCTCCTGCTCGCGCGCACCACGCCGCTGGAACAGGTGACCCGCCGTTCGCAGGGGCTGTCGGTGTTCCTCGTGGACCTGCGCGGCGCGACCGAGCGCGGCCTGCGCATCCGGCCCATCGAGAACATGGTGAACCACGAGACCAATGAGCTCTTCTTCGAGGAGTTCGAGGTGCCTGCGGAGAACCTGATCGGTGAGGAGGGCGCCGGCTTCCGGATCATACTGGACGGGATGAATGCCGAGCGGATCCTCATTGCCGCCGAGTGTATCGGCGACGGCTACTGGTTCATCGACAAGGCGCGTCGTTATGCATCCGAGCGGGTGGTGTTCGAGCGGCCGATCGGCCAGAACCAGGGGATCCAGTTCCCGATTGCCCGCGCCTATGCCAACGTGCGTGCGGCCGACCTGATGCGGTACGAGGCGGCCGCGATGTTCGACGCGGGGGCACCCTGCGGCGCCGAGGCCAACATGGCCAAGCTCCTCGCCGCGGATGCGTCCTGGGAAGCCGCGAACACCTGCCTCCAGACCCACGGGGGGTTTGGCTTTGCCGCGGAGTACGACGTGGAGCGCAAGTTCCGCGAGACGCGCCTCTACCAGGTGGCTCCCGTCTCCACCAACCTCATCCTCTCCTACCTCGGCGAACACGTGCTCGGCCTGCCGCGCTCGTTCTGATCATGATTCCCATGCGATCCATGTTGTTCGCGCCGGCCACGCGGCCCGAGATGATGGCCAAGGCCGCGGGGAGTGCCGCGGACGCCGTCTGCCTGGACCTCGAGGATGCGGTGGCGCCCGCGCACAAGGCTGAGGCGCGGCATGACGTCGTGCGGGCGCTGCGTGAACTCGACTTCGGTCGTCGGCTGCGCATCGTGCGCGTGAACGCGGTCGACACCGTCTGGACCGCGCGCGACGTGATGGCGGTCATGGACGGCGCGGGCGATCGCGTGGACGCGATCATGCTGCCCAAGGCGTCGAACGAACATGACGTCCGGTTCCTCGACACGCTGCTCACCCAGTGCGAGGGCGGGGCGGGGCGCACGCGGAAGGTCGGGATCATCGCGCAGATCGAGTCGGCGTCCGGCTTCGTGCACGTGAACGCGATTGCGGCCGCGTCGCCGCGGCTCACGACGCTGGTCCTCGGCGCGGGCGACTATGCGGCGTCGATGCGGATGCCACTGGCGAACATCGGGATGCGCGACGAGTTCGACGCCGCGGTGCCCGGCGATCGGTGGCATGCCGTGATGCATGCGATCGTGGCCGCGGCACGCACCAACGGGCTGGCGTGCTGGGATGGACCGTACGCCAACTACACAGACAGTGCAGGACTGAAGGAAGCGTGTCGCCTCGCCCGCGCGATGGGGTTCGACGGCAAGCAGTGCATTCACCCCGCCCAGCTGCCGGTCACCAACGCCACCTTCTCGCCATCCGAGGCCGAGGTGGCGCGCGCGCGCGCGGTCGTGGCGGCGTGGGAGGCGGCGGAGCAGGGAGGGCAGGGGGCGACGGGCATCAACGGCATCATGATCGACGCGGTCAACGTGCGGATGGCCCGCACCATCCTCGCGGCGTCCGATGCGATCTCCGGCCAGGAGCCACAATGAGCGATTCCGGTCGTTGTTATGAAGACTTCCAGGTGGGCGAGATCCTGCGCCATCCGCTTGGTCGCACGGTGACCGAGACGGACAACACCTGGTTCACCCTGCTCACCAACAACACGAACCCGATTCACTTCGACCGGCACTATTCGGCGCAGACCGAGTTCGGGCGCCCGCTGATGAACTCGACCTTCACCCTGGCGCTGGTGGTGGGCCTGTCGGTGAGCGACATCTCGCGGAACGCGATCAACCTGGGGTGGGAGGCGATCACGCTGCCCAACCCGGTCTTCGAGGGCGA
>JAEUJK010000616.1 GCA_016794735.1 Gemmatimonadota bacterium
GAACTCGATGAGCCGCTCCATCCGGCGATCGTTGAACAGGCCACCGAGGATCCCGTTCTGCTGCTGGTGGATGCGGCGCAGCGCCCCCTCGACCTCGATGCGGCGGAGGATCTCCGGCACGAGGAAGTAGGTGGGGGTCGCGAACGCATTCTCGTTGAGGAACTTGACCGCTTCCTTCTGTCGCGCGCGCGAGAGCGGGACAAAGCGCGGGCCGTCCTGGCCGACGTACTTCTCCTGCGCGTCGGTGCCACCGACCACCCAGGTCACGTGGCGGAGTTCGGTGCCCCACTGCCCGATCACGCGATCGTAGACGAGGGTCATGTCGTCGAAGTCGATGCCAGGCTGCGACGTCGCGGGGACGATGAGCGGCACGATCTGCTTGATCGACTTGATGCCCCAGCCGGTGGCCTTCACCGGGTCGGCGTCACCCACGGCTTCGCTGTGGGCCGACTGGTCGGCGCCGCGCGAGTCCTGCACGTCGAACCGCAGCCACGGGGTGGCGTCCTGCTCCTTCGACCAGCGATCCAGGGTCGGCCACTCCTCGTCCGAGGTGCGGGCGTTCGGGATCGGGGTGTATCCCCAGCGGGTGATGTACTTGTCCCACGGGCCAATGCGCGGGATCAGGTCCTCGAGCGCGATGTTGTCCTCGGGTTGGGCCGTGTAGTTGAAGCGCGAGTAGTCCATGATGGACGGCGCGTGGCCCATCTTCGCGACCCAGGTGCGGGAGCGCACCGAGTCGACGGGATACGTCGAGCTGCCCTTCTGGTCGTGCTGGTAACCGAGCGTGTGTCCCACCTCGTGCGCGACGACAAACTCGACGAGGCGCCCCATGAGTTCATTGGGGAACGGCCACATGCGCGCGCGCGGGTCGAGGTGCGCCACCTGGCTGAAGTACCAGGTGCGCTGCAGCGTCATGATGTTGTGGTACATGTAGATGTCCGACTCGAGGATCTCGCCCGTCCTCGGGTCGTTGATGTTCGGGCCCTGCGCGTTCTCGATCGTCGACGGGAGCCAGCGCACCACGGAATAGCGCGCGTCCTCGGGCGACCAGTCCGGGTCGTTGGCCGGCGGGTCCGCGGCGACGATGCCCCGGATGAAGCCGGCTTCCTCGAACGCGGGCTGCCAGGCCTCGATGCCCTTCTTCACGTACGGCTTGAGCCAATCGGGGGTCGCCGGGTCGACGTAGTACGTGATCGGCTTGATCGGCTCCGACTTCGCGGCGTTAGGGTCCTTCTTCTCCAGGCGCCAGCGCACGATGTAGCGGCGATCCTGCGCCCGCTGCTCGGGGCGACCGTAGTCGAGCTGGCTCAGCGAGAAGAAGCCGATGCGCTTGTCATGCAGGCGCGGCAACATGGGCTTCTCCGGCAGCTTCACCATGGACCAGTGCAGGACGACCGACGACGTCCCGTTCGCCGCCTGCTGGAAGCCGCCACCACCGCCGGCCGCTGGCGCGCCCGGGGCGGCAGGAATCGTCAGGAGGGCTTCCACCTCAACGTTCGTCGGGAAGGCGAGCGCCTTCTCGATGAACGAGCGGTTCGGGTCCGGGTTGCCGCGGAACTGGTTCCCCGGTCCGATCTCGGTGGGCGGGGCGGTGTACAGGCGCGTCACGTCGATGACGGCGGCGCTGTCCGGCCCGTAGGCGTCGACGTTGAACGCCGCCAGCACGAGGTCGTTGTTCGACGCGCTCACGGCCTGGGCAATCGGCTGGCCCGGGTCGGAGACGGTTTCGTACGACACGTTGCGCAGCAACACGCGGTTCTCGCGGCGCTCCCACTTCACGACTCGACGGGGGCCGAGCTGCTGTCCGCCGTAGCCGGCGTTGACCGGGACCCGCGCGCCACGGACGACGAGCAACATGTCCTTGTTGAGCGCGGCCCGGGGAATCTCGAACAGCAGGCGGCTGCCGATGCGGTGCACCTTGAAGACGCCGTCGCGCGACTTGGCGTTCGGGGTCACGACGCGGTTGTACGGACGCGGGGCTGGCTCGCCGGCCCCGCCGATGGCGGGAGGCTGGCCACCGGCACCGGGTGCGCGGGCGCTGTCTTGCCCGGCGGGAGCCTGTGGGTCGCCCGCGTTGGGGCGCGCGGCATTGGCGCCGGGCGCCGCGGCCGGACGGGGAGCGGGGGCCGGGGCGGGCTGCTGCGTGCTTTGGCACGCCGCGAGTCCCAAGGCGCCAAGGGCACCGAGGACCAGCCTATTCCTGTGGGTCATGAGTCGACGGAAGTAGGTGAGCGGATCCGACGAATGCCGGACATGGCCAATGTACGGGCGGGCCGAGCCTTCCGCTGTGGTTGTGTGCAGGGCGCAGGCGCG
>JAEUJK010000658.1 GCA_016794735.1 Gemmatimonadota bacterium
GGCCGACGCCTTCAACGTCGCCTTCCGCATCCCCAACGTGCTGCAGAACCTCTTTGGCGAAGGGGTCCTGAGCGCCTCGTTCATCCCCGTGTACGCCCGCCTGCGCGCCGGGACCGACGATGCCCGGCGGCGCGAGGTGGCAGGGGTGGTGTTTGGTGTCCTCGCCCTGGGGGTGGCGGTGCTCGCCCTGGCTGGGGTGCTGGCTGCGCCGGCCATCGTGAGCGTCCTCGCGCCGGGGTTCTCGGGGGACCAGCGCCTGCTGACCATCCAGCTGGTGCGCATCCTCTTTCCCGGGGCCGGGCTGCTCGTGCTTTCGGCGTGGTGCCTCGGGGTGCTCAACACGCACGGGCGCTTTCTCCTGTCGTATGCGTCGCCCGTCGCGTGGAACCTCGCGATGATCACGGCGCTCGTCGGATGGGGCAGGCGCTCGGGGGCGAATGATGTGGTGGTCGCCCTGGCCTGGGCCAGCGTGGTGGGCAGCGTGATCCAGCTCGGGGTCCAGTGGCCGTCGGTGCGCTACTTGTTAGGCGAGTGGCGACCGCGCCTCCGATCCCGGGCACCCGAGGCGGCGACGGTCTTTCGCAACTTCCTGCCCGTGTTCATCGGGCGCGGCGTCACGCAGCTCTCGGGCTTCGTGGACGTGATGGTGGCGTCCACCCTCGTGCAAGGGTCCGCCTCCATGCTCGCCAACGCGCAAGCCGTCTACATGCTGCCGGTGAGCCTGTTCGGCATGTCGGTGTCGGCGGCTGCACTGCCAGGTTTGTCAACCGTGGCTGGGGATGCGTCCGATGAGGCGCGGAAGCAACTCCGTCGGATGCTCGATGACCGGCTGCGCCAGGTGGCGTTCTTCGTGGTCCCGTCGGCCGTGGCCCTCATGGCCCTCGGTCCGGCGATCATCGCCATCCTCTTCCAGGGCGGGGCGTTCGGCGACGTCGAGGCGGAGTGGCAGCGCTGGACGCTGGCGGCGGCCGGACTCGGGTTGCTCGGCGCAACGCTTGGCCGGTTGTACTCGACGACCCTGTATGCGCTGCACGACACACGCACCCCGCAGCGTGCGGCGATCAGTCGTGTGGTCGTGGCTGCCACCGTCGGGGTTGCGGCAGCGACGTGGGGTGTGCCGTACGCGCAGCTGCATCCGCGCTTCGGGATCGTGGCTCTCCTGGCGGCGTCGAGCCTCGCGGCCTGGCTGGAATGGGCGTTGCTCCGCAGCCACGTCGCGCGCCGACTCGGCGGCGGCGAGCCGGCCCTGGTCCTGATCATCCGGGTCTGGGTGGCCGCGATCCTTGCCGCGTCGCTCGCGTTGGCCGTTGCCGCGATGCCCTTCGTGCAGGGGCTGGGTGGCTTGTGGAGCGGGCTGCTCACCCTCGCCGCGTTCGGTGCCGCTTACCTGGGGGCCGCGACCTGGCTCCGCATTCCGCAGGTGCGTTCGCTCCGGAAGCGGCTGCCCGGCGGCTAGCCGCTGGCGCTGGTCGCTATCGTTCCCACATGAGTTGGGAAGCGCCACCAGCTGTCGCGGCCAAGCTGCCGACCCTCCCGGAAACGCCGGGCGTCTACCTGTGGAAGGACGCGACCGGGGTGGTCCTGTACGTGGGCAAGGCCAAGCGGCTCCGGTCACGGGTGCGGAGTTATTTCGCCTCGGACCACGAGACGAGCGTGAAGACGCAGATGCTCGTGAAGTTGATCGCGTCGCTCGACACGATCGTCGTGCCCAGCGAGGCGCACGCGTTGATCCTCGAGGCCAACCTCATCAAGGAACACCGGCCCCGGTTCAACATCTCGCTGCGCGACGACAAGTCGTACCCGTACATCAAGGTCACGCTCAACGAACCGTTCCCGCGCGTGCTCGTCACGCGTCGCCTGGTGCACGACGGGGCGCGCTACTTCGGCCCGTACACCGACGTGGGCGGGATGCGGCGTGCGTTGAACCTGGTGAAGCGCATCTTCACGGTGCGCTCCTGCCAGTATGCACTGCCTGACGATGCGCCCGAGCGCGCTTGCCTCGATCACCACATCGGCCGCTGCAAGGCCCCGTGTGTCGGGTACCAGTCGGAGGCGGATTATCGCGCGATGATCGACGAGGTCGTCCTCTTCCTGGACGGCAAGGCCGCCGAGGTGATCCGGCGGGTTCGTGATCGCATGACGGCCGCGTCCGAGGTGCTCGACTTCGAGCGCGCGGGGGAATATCGCGACGCGTTGCGCCACCTCGAACAGATGGAAGAGCCGACCGTCGTCGTGCAGGTGGAGGGCGGCGATCGCGACGTCATCGGGTACGCGCGCGACGGTGGCGACGCGTGTGTGGTGGTGATGCGCATTCGCGGTGGCAAGTTGCTGGCACGCGACCAGCGCTTCATGGACAACATCGAGGGCGAGACCGATGAGTCCGTGCTCGCCGCGTACCTCAACGGGTGGTATCGCGCGGCGGGTGAGCGTGCCGACGAGCTCCTCGTGCCGTTCGACTTCGAGGATCGCGAGGTCCTGCAGGGGACGCTCGAGCGCACCGAGGTCCTGATCCCGCAGCGTGGTCCACGACGCGAACTCGTCGCGTTTGCCGAACAGAACGCGCGGCACCTGCTGGAGGAGTTTCGCCTGGCGGGCATGGAGGTCGAGGAGCGCGCGTCCAGCCCCGTCTACGAGCTGCAACGCGAACTTGGACTCTCCCGCCTCCCGCGTTCGATCGCGTGTTTCGACATCTCGACCGCGCAGGGCACCGACACGGTAGGGTCCTGCGTCTGGTTCGAGAATGCGCGCCCTCGCCGCAGCGAGTACCGCAAGTTCAAGGTGAAGACCGTCGAGGGCACGGACGACTTCGCGTCGATGCGCGAGGTGGTCGGTCGCTTTGCGCGGCGGCGGCTCGCCGAGGAGAAGGGGATGCCGGACCTCATCGTGATCGACGGCGGCAAGGGGCAGCTGCAGGCCGCGATCGACGCGCTCGCCGAGGCCGGTGTCGTCGACCAGCAGGTCATCAGCCTCGCGAAGCGCGAGGAAGAGGTCTTCCTCCCCGGTCGCAGCGAGTCGGTGCGCCTGCCACGCCGCTCACCGGCCCTCCGCACGTTGCAGCAGGCGCGCGACGAGGCGCATCGCTTTGCGGTGACCTTCAACCGGGCGCGGCGGACCGCTCGCACCATCACGTCGGAGCTCCTGCGAATCCCCGGGGTTGGCCCCCTCAAGCGGCGTTCGCTGCTCCACCGTTTCGGTTCCCTCCAGGGGGTGAAGGACGCCGCCCCCGAGGACATCGCGGCCTTGCCCGGGTTCTCCCTGGCCACTGCACGACGCATCCAGGAAGCCCTCGGCGTTCCCGCCCCACCACCCACGCCTAACGACGCCCCGCTTGCTCCGGAGGAGCCCGCGGGCTAGCATCGTCCAGCCCTTGCCCCCC
>JAEUJK010000750.1 GCA_016794735.1 Gemmatimonadota bacterium
CCGCCCGGCTAGCTTGGGCGTCCCCATGCGCCCCCTCGTTTTCCTCGGCCTCCTCGTCTCAGCTGCCTGTGCGCCGCGGGAGGCCCCACGTGCAACGCCCGCCGAGGCTCGCCGCGTCGTTACGCTGGGCCCTTCGTTCACCGAGATCGCCTGGCTGTTGGGGGCGGGGGATCGCCTCGTCGGTCGCTCGCGATGGGATCGGTCGCCCGCCGGCGTCGAGGGCATCGCCGAGGTCGGTGACGCCATCCAGCCGAGCGTGGAGCGGATCGTCGCGGCACGCCCGGACCTGGTGCTCATGTACGCGGCGGTGGACAACGCACCCGCCATCGCGGCGCTCGAACGCGCCGGTGTCCGCGTGGTGTCGCTGCGCGTGGATCGCATCGCCGACTACCTGGCGGCGCTCGACACGTTAGGCGGGTTGCTCGCGCAGCCTGCCCGCGCCGACTCCCTCCGCGCCGCCCTCGAGGCGACGCTCGATTCGGTGCGACGGTTGCCGGCGCCTGCGCGTCGGCCGCGTGTGTTTGTCCCCGTCTGGATGCAGCCGCCCATGACCGTCGGGAGCGGCAGCTTCATCTCGGAGTTGTTGGCGCTGGCCGGGGCCGACAATGCGTATGCGGACCGCACCGAGCCGTCGTTCACGGTGAGCTTTGAGGATGTGTTGCAGCGGGACCCGGACCTCGTGCTCGCGTCGCCGTCGGGACGGCAGCGGCTCATGGAGGTCCCACCGTGGGGGTCCCTGCGTGCGGTGCAGTCCGGACGTTGGCTTACGCTGGACACGCTGCGCATGTCGCAGCCGTCGGTGCGCATGGGCGAGGCGGCGGCCGCGCTTGCCGCCGAGGTGCGGGCGATCGCGCGATGATGGCGTCCTCCCACACCCGCACGCGGGTGGTGCTCCTCGTGGTGGCCGCGCTGCTCGCCTTTGGCGCGTCGGTCGCGCTGGGGGCCGTCTCCTTGTCGCCTGGTGAGGTGTGGCAGGCGTTGCTTGGCTACGGCGAACCCTCGACGCTGGTGATCGTGCGGGAGATCCGGCTGCCGCGCGCCGCGCTCGCGGCCGGGATCGGGGCGGCGTTAGGCGTCTCGGGTGCATCGTTGCAGGTCGCGTTGCGGAACCCGCTGGCCGAGCCCTACCTGTTGGGCGTGTCTGGCGGGGCGGCGGTCGGGGCGGTGGGGGCGGTCGCCCTCGGGGTCGCGGCCCTGGGTGGGATCGCCGGTTTCGCGTTTATTGGCGCGATGGTCGCGGTGGGGGTGGTCCTGGTCCTCGGGCGCGGTGGCGGCGCCGAACGCTTGCTCATGGCGGGGGTGGTGACCGGCACCTTTGCCAACGCCGTCATCATGGTGCTCCTCGCCGATGCGGGGCCGACGGCGCAGCGCAGCGCGCTCTGGTGGATGATGGGGTCGGTTGCTGTCGCTCGTTGGAGTGACGTGGCATTCATCGGTGCCGCGCTGCTCCTGGCGGGCGGGACGATCCTCCATCACGCGCGCTCCCTCGACCTGCTGTCGTTGGGCCACGAGACCGCGGCCTCGCTCGGGGTCGATCCGGAACGCACGGTGCGCCGGACGTTCGTGCTGGCGTCGCTGCTCGCCGCGATGACCGTGGCGACGGCCGGACTCGTGGGGTTCGTGGGACTGATGGTGCCACACCTCGCGCGCCGGTGGCAGCGGCACCAGGGGACCCGCGCGACCATGGCGTTCGCCGCGGTCCTCGGGGCCTTGCTCGTCCTCGTCGCCGACCTGGCGGCGCGCCTCGTGCGCGCGCCGAGCGAACTGCCGCTGGGCGCCGTCACCGCGTTGTTTGGGGTGCCGTTCTTCCTGTGGTTGCTGCGGGGCGCGCGATGATCACGCTGCGCGACCTCTCGGTGCGATATCCCGGCGCGTCCGGCGACGTGTTGCGTCGCGTGTCCCTGGATGCGGCGCCACACCGCGTGACCGCCGTGGTCGGCCCGAACGGCAGCGGCAAGAGCACCATCGTCCGGGCGTTGCTCGGGCGCGTGCCGGTGACCGGTGGATCGGCGGCGGTGGATGGACAGCCGCTGGCGTCCTGGTCCACGGTCGAGCGGGCGCGTCGACTCGCCGTCGTCGTCCAGCGTGAGGAACCGGCGTTCCCCATGCGTGTGCGCGACTACGTCGCGTTAGGCAGGCATCCGTATCGCCCCGGGTGGACCCCGCTCGGCACCGAGGACGAACAGGCGATCCAGGCGGCCGTGCGCGATGCCGGGGTCGATGCGCTCGTGGATCGGTCGACGGATGCACTGTCCGGCGGGGAGTGGCAACGGGTGCGTCTTGCGCGTGCGCTGGCGCAGCAGGCGCAGTGCCTCGTGCTCGACGAGCCAACGACCTTCCTCGACATCGCGCACGAGATGGCCTGCTTCGAGACCCTGGTGCGCCTCGCGGCGGAGGGGCGCACGGTCCTCGTCGTGAGTCACCAGCTGAACCTCGTCGCACGGTTTGCCGACCACGTGGTGTTGTTGGCGGGCGGGGAAGTTGTGGCGGCTGGCGGCGTTGGCGACGTCATGCGCGGCGAGGTGCTCGAGCGCGTCTACGAGTGGCCGCTGGTGGTCACGAGGGATCCCGCCGTCGGGGCGCCGGCGCTGGTTCCGCTGCGACGCCCGCAGTAGGGTTCGCGCATGTCGCTGGTCACCGACGCCATCGTGCTCCATGCGTTCGACTACCTC
>JAEUJK010000815.1 GCA_016794735.1 Gemmatimonadota bacterium
CCGGGATGCGATACTCTTTGCACCTTCGACGCGTCCTTGTTGCGAAGGTTCCTCAGGGGTCAGGCCGGCGGTTACGGGTGTTTGTTGGGCACCGTCCCTTGAGTTGGCTGGAAGGGGTCAGCGGTATCGCGTGAGGTTTCCGCGCAGGACCGTGAGCCCGAATCCCATGGCGAGTTCGCTCGCCTGTCCCTCGCAGCTGTTTTCCCCGATTCCTCGCGTTGTGGCCTTGGTGCGTTCACGCACCATCGTCCTCGCAATTGGTGTCGTTAGGACTTTTCGTCCGCCCGGAATGCCGGGCCCATGGCGTTTCACGCGCCGTCCCATACACACGTTCGTTCCTCTCCAGTCCCTGCATGCCTGAACGCCGACGCCCCAGTCGTCGCCCACGTCGCACGACCAGAAAGAGCCCCGCCAGCGACGCCGCTCTCGAGCCAAACCCGTATCGCGATGGCGAGGACGGCCCTGATGAGTCCGCCCCACCGATGATGGAGCGTGAGGCACCGGCCGCGGCAGAAGCGCCGCCGCCTCCGCCTGCAGAACCGGCTGCGCCGCCGCGGCACGATGGCAATGACGGTGATCGCAACTTCGATGCGCCATCACCGGGCAATGGCGGACCACAGCACGGGCATCACCAGCGTCACGGCGGCCAGGGTCGCGGTGACGGCGACCATCAGGGACAGGGCCGCGGCCGACGCGGTCGTCGGCATCGTGGGCGACGTGGTCGCGGCGGTGGCGGCGGTGGCGGCGGTGGTGGAAATGGCGGCGGTGGTGGTGGTGGAGGAGGAGGCGGCGGCGGTGGTGAGCACCAGCGCTACGACGCGCAGCCGGTGGTTGCCGACAGCGAAACGCGCGGCTGGTTCGACACCAATCGCGAAGGCGGCTTCATCCGCCGCGCGGGCAACAGCTACCTCAACGAACATGGCGACGCCTGGGTCCCCCCCCATGTCGTGCGCCAGCATGCCCTGCGGCGCGGTGACGTCGTCACCGCCACGACGGGCCGGGATCACCGGCATCGCCCGGTTTGTGTCGAGGTCCTCACGATCAACGGCGCTGCCGCGGGTGAGGTCGTGCGGCGACCGGACTTCAGCTCCCTCACGGCGACCTATCCCGAACGTCGCATCACGCTCGAGACCGGGCGCCCGGCCAAGGGTGGCCCCGAACTCACGCGTCGCGCGATCGACCTGATGGCGCCGATCGGCTTCGGGCAGCGTGCCCTCATCGTGGCGCCGGCGCGCGCCGGCAAGACGATGCTCCTGCACGCGATCACGGAGGGCATCGCCCTCAACCACCCGAACGCCGTCCTCCTGATCCTCCTGGTCGACGAGCGCCCCGAGGAAGTCAGCGAGGCGATCTCGTGGGGCGTGGGCGAGGTGATCTCTTCCTCGTTTGACCAGCCCGCCTCGCGGCACGTCGAGGTGTGCGAGATCGTGCTGGAGCATGCGCGACGCCAGGTGGAGCTGGGCAAGGACGTGGTGATCGTGCTCGACTCCCTCACCCGCATGGCCCGCGCGCACAACACCGCGGAGCGCGGCACCGGGCGCACGATGTCCGGCGGCCTCGACACCTCGGCGATGGCCAAGCCCAAGGCGTTCTTCGGCTCGGCCCGTTCCGTCGCGGAGCGCGATGGCGGCGGTTCGCTCACGATCATCGCGACCGCGCTCGTCGAGACCGGCTCGCGCATGGACGACGTGATCTTCGAGGAGTTCAAGGGCACCGGCAACTGCGAGATCAAGCTCGACCGGTCACTCGCGGAGAAGCGGATCTTCCCGGCGTTCGACATCGCGGCGAGCGGGACACGCCGCGAGGAGAAGTTGTACAAGTCGGGCCAGATCGACGCGATCTACACCCTGCGCCGCGGCCTGCAGCAAATGCCGCCGCAGGCCGCGATGGAGTGGATGATCAAGCGGATCGCTGCCACGCCGAACAACGACGCGTTGCTGGGCGGGTTGTAGGACGCTGGTCTCCCCGGCACGGAGCGAGGATCGGCGGTTCGATTGAACCCGCGCGGTCCTCGCTCCGTTTGCGTGTGCGGGCCTCAGGGCACCACGCTCACGACGTTGGTCGGTACGGCCTCGACCGGATCGCTCGCCACCTTGACCACCGTGGGTGTGGCCCCCACCACGGCCACCGAGGCCACGTTGTACGTCCCCGCCACGATGCCCGACGTGCTGCGTGCCCCCCAGGCCCGGATATCGACGCTGTTGCCGATGTTGCCGGAGAAGGTGGGCGCGATGATGCTGACGGCCGCCGTGTTGCTGGAGGCGAGCCCGGCTCCGCTCCCCGTGCCCCCCTCGACCGAGAGCCCGGCGTTGAACGGGAAGCCCGGCGAAAGCTGCGCCGAGGTATTGGAGAGGAAAGACGGAAAGGTCATCGACAGACTCACCGTGTTGGACGTCGACGCCACGCTCGATGCCACGCCCGCCGCCGTCCCCAGACCGACCGCGTTGTTCTGGAAGACGTCGCTTGTCGATGACAGGCTGATGGTGGATGCCGTCGTTGCGAGGTTCCCGACAAACAGCCCGATGCGATTCTGGCGCAGGAGGTTGTTCGAGAACGTGGCCAGGATCACCGCCCCGGTGGCCGCATCCGAGTTCAACATGCGAATCCCCTGGCCGGCATTGGCCGTGTTGTTTTCGATGACGCAATGCGAGACCGTGACCACCATGACCCGCCCGGCCATCGCGCTCCCGGTTGACCGAATGTCGATCCCGCGACGGTTCCCCGTCACGTTCAGGTAACTCAGGGTGAGTTGCGTCGGCCCCGCATCGAGGTCGGTCGCAATCGCCGACACGCCATTCACGGCGTTTCGCACCGTGAGCCACGACACCCGTTGTGTCCCGCGACCCAACCGGATCGCCCCCGTCGTTCCCGTGCCGGCCGCGTTCGGCAGGTACTGCGCAGCCGCGAGCGCGGATGCATCGATCACCACGTCCGCCCTGTTCCCGACGCTCCCCTGGAGCGACATCCCGGACTGTAATTCGAGCCGCCCGCCGTTGGACCGCGTGGGATCCAACGCATACGTGCCTGGCGCCAACTGAACCACGGCGCCTGCATAGGCCGCGTTGTTGACCACGCGATACAGGGAGTCCACGGTTGGCACGGGGATGACCGTGCCCGGCAACACGGCCGCGTCGGGGACTGGCACCGCGAGCGTGCCATCAGGTGATACCGCACTGTCGGCACATGCCGCGACCCCGCAGGCCAGGATGAGGGCAGCGCGCGTGGAACGTTTCCGCATGGACTACTCCGAATGAGGGTGGGTCGAGCCACGGCGCGGCCACATGCTTGCGGCCGGCAATGGCCGCGCGGCATTCTTGGCGAGCGCCGTGAGGATGAAGGCGCGATGGTATTCCGCCGGCGTCACCAAATCGTCACCTGCCCCTGGCCCGTTGCGCGCAATCGTGCGAGTCCGAACCCTGGGGCCGCTGCAGGTGGCACGGGATGACCACACCGGCCCGGCGATCACGCAGCCTCGTCGCCTCGCGCTCGTTGCCTACCTCGCGTTAGCGCGGCCCCGCGGGCTGCACTCGCGCGATACGATCCTCGCCCTCCTCTGGCCGGAGTCCTCGACCGAGTCCGGCCGCCAGGCGCTGCGCAATGCGCTCCACGCCCTGCGACGCACGCTGGGCACCGACGGCATCGTGACCGCGGGGCAGAACTTCGTTGGTCTCGACCCCGTGTACGTGTCGTGCGATACCTGGGCGCTCGAGGCCGCCCTCGACGCCGGGAACGTGGCCAAAGCACTCTCGCTCTGGAACGAACCGCTGGCCGGATTCCACGTCAGTGGCGCCCCGGAGTTCGAACGATGGATCGACACCGAGCGGCAACGCCTTGCCGCGCGCGTGATCCAGGGTGTGGCCGGCTGCGAGATCCGCGGCCCACGCGACCTGGACCTCTTGAGCGCGGCGCGCGCGCACTTCCCGTTGCACGTGCCGCTGCTGCGTCGTGAGCTCACCGAGCGAGCGAAACGTGGCGACCTGCGCGGTGCCGTGCGCGCGTATCGGGAGTACACGAGGGAACTGGCCGCGATCGAGGGAGGAACGCCGGCGCTGGAGATCACCTCCCTCATGGCCGAACTGAGTCGCGACTACGGCGCCGCGGAAGACACCGCCGTGCAGCGGCGCGTCATCATCCTGCCGTTCGCTGGCGCGGACGGCAGCGACGCCGACACCCTCGCGGAGGCGGCCGGTGCACTCACCCTCGGGCTGTCGCGAAACCTCGAGGACACCCCCGGCCTTCGCGTCCTGCCACACTCCTCCGTCCTCGCCGCCGCCGGGCTCACATCGGACGCGGAGGTTGCCGCCGCGTTAGGCGCCAACCTCGTCGTGCGGGGTCGCCTGGCCCGGATCGACGCGAGCGTCGTGGAGGCGCGCGCATCGGTGGTACACCCCCGCGACGGTCGCCTGCTGCACGAGACAGCGCTTCGCACCACCATCGACCGCGTGGCCTCGCTGGATCGCGAGTTGGCCCAGCGCCTGACCCCGGCGCTGCTTGCCGACACCGGGCCCTCGACGCCACCGCCACCGCTGCGACCGCGTCACGACGAGGCCCATATCTGCTACGTCCGCGGAACCTGGCTGTTCCTGCGTGCGGCGCACCCAGGTGGGCGTGCGACCGATCTCCACCAGGCACGATCGTTCTTTGAGCAGGCGCTCGCCCTCGCGCCCGACTTTGGTGACGCCGTGGCGGGGCTTTCCAACTACTACGCCGTCTGTGCTGCGCGCGGGGTGCTGCGCCCGTTTCGCGAGCACTTCGGGCGCGCGATCGCGCTGAGCCGCGACGCACTGGCCATCGATCCCACGCTCGCGATCCCCCACGTCCATTTCGGGGTCCAGGCGCTCTACCTCGCGGTCGACTGGTCCGAGGCACGCGCCGCGTTCGAACGCGCCGTCGCGCTCGACCCACGATACGCCGAGGCGCGCCGGTTCCTCGGCATTGTCTATCACACCAGTGGCATGCGCGACGAGGGACTGCGCGAGCTGAAGGAAACGGTGCGCCTCGAGCCGCATGTCCCGATGTTCTACAACTCGCTTGCTGATGCCCTCATGGCGTCCGGATCGCTCACCGACGCCATCGACGCGCTGGAGCAGGCCCTTCGGCTCGACCCCGACTACCGCGCGGCCCGCGACCGGCTCGTGCGCTGCTTCGAACGGCAGCAGGACCTGGCGCGCGCGGTGACCACCCGGGCCCTCGCCGGCGGTGGCGCCGCGGCCGATCGCTTCGGCGCGGCCCTCGCACAGGATGGCGCGCCTGGCTACCTCGCGGCACGACGGGAAGAACTCGGCCACCTCATCCAGGCGCTGTCTGCGCGCGTACCACAGGACGCTGGCGAGAACCCTGGCGACCTGTTCAATCCCCCGGAGCTTCAGCTGGCGCTCGCCTACGCCGAGTTAGGCGACCTCGCGTCGGCGCGCGCGTGCCGTGTCGCCGCGACGCGTCGTGCGCCCGGCCTCGACCGGTGGTTCGCGGCACGACCGGAGCTGGATGGCGTGGCGCCCGTCGAGGGGTGACGCGTTCGACCCACGTCGGCACCACGGCCTCTCGCGACGCCTATCCCCTTGGTCGCGCGTA
>JAEUJK010000828.1 GCA_016794735.1 Gemmatimonadota bacterium
CGACGAGTGCACATCACTCGTCAGGCAAACCAGCCATGACACTACACCATACACTTGGAGGCAACATGCTGTATCGCACCACTGCGGTGCGTCGACGCGCGCGCGTGGCCCTCGCCGCGCTGGTCGTGCTGGCCGGCGGCATCACCGCGACCACCGTCCTCGCGTCCGACCACCAGGACACCCCCGAAGTCGAGCTCAGCCCGCGCATGGACATCAATGACGTGTATGCGTTCCCGGGCGCCAGCGCCGACCGCATCGTGCTCGTGATGACCACGTCGTCCCCGATCACCCCGGCGCAGGGGGCAACGGCCGGCTTCGATCCCAACCTGCTGTACCAGCTCAAGGTCGATAACACCGGCGACGGTGTGGAAGACCGCGTGCTGCAGTTCACGTTCAGTGGCACCGGTGCCGCCCAGCAGGTCACGATGCGCGGCCCCGTGGCCCCGTCCATGATCGGCCAGATGACCACCATCGTCGAGAACGCGCCGGCCATCCGCGGCGCGACGAACAGCAACATCGCCAGCGGCAACGTGCAGGTGTTCGCCGGGCTGCGTGACGATCCGTTCTTCCTGGACCTCGAGCAGTTCTTCCGCATCATCCCGGACCGCAAGCCCGTGAGTGGCGGCCTCTCGCAGTTGCCTGACACGCCGAGCGCGAGCGGCTGGCGTCCCGCCGGCCAGGCCGTCGACTACCTGCGTGGGCTCAACACCCTCGCGCTGGTCGTTGAGCTGCCCGCTTCGCAGCTGACGGGCACCGGCACCGGCAAGATCGGCGTCTGGGGCACCATCTCCCGCTGACGCACCCACCATCACTCGATACCCAACAGACACCAACCATGCGACGCATCATCCTTCCCCTCCTCGCCATCGCCGCGCTCAGCGCGTGCTCCGATGACGACGACACGCCGTCGGGCCCGGCCACCGGTCCCCGCGTCTACAACCAGGTCGAGCGACTCGGCAACCCGCTCGTCAGCGAGGTCTTCCTCGCCAAGCGCAACCACGGCTTCCACAACGCAGGCGCGCCGTCGACCGACGTTGCCAACCATGCCGCGGAGCTCAAGGCCTTCGTGAAGACGGTGGCCGGCCGCCAGGACAACGTGGCCAACACCATCGCCGCCGTGCTGCTGCCGGACATGCTCATCGTCCAGACCAACAAGCCGGGCAACACTGCGGGCTGGCTCTCGTGGGCCCTCGCCGACGGGTATGGTGGACGTCGCCTCAGCGATGACGTGGTCGACGCGGGCCTTGCCGCGATCTTCGGGCCGCTGCTGAGCCCCGCGAATGTCACCACCGCACTCGTGACGGACAACGTCAGCGCCAACGACAAGGCGTTCGGCACGACCTTTCCTTACCTCGCGGCGCCGCAATGAGCCGCCGCGCCCTTCCGGTCGCAGTCCTCGCGGTGGCAGCCCTTGCTGCCGCCGCCTGGGCTGGGGTGGTGCGCCCCGCGCGACGAGCCGAAGCCGCGCAACTCGCCGCTCGCGCAAAGGCACAGCAGGACTACGATCTCCGGACCGCCGACATCGACTTCTACGTGCGGCGTGCCAACGAGGACCCGATGAGCGCGGAGGATCGCGCGATGGTCGCCGGACTCCTGTTGCAGCGTGCTCGTGAGGGGGGAGGACGTGCGGATTGGGAGCAGGCGGAGCGTTTCGCCGCGTCCTCACTGGCCCTGCGGAGCGAGCGCAACGGGAAGGCACGGCTCGCGCTTGCAAGCGCGCTCCTGGCCCAACACAAGTTCGCTCCTGCGCTCGCCGAGGCTCGGCGACTCGTCGCGGAGTCCCCGGATGAGCCGCGGTATCGCTCGTTGTTGGCGGAACTGGACGTGGAGATGGGGGACTACGATGCGGCCGGCGCGCAGTTCGATACGCTCACGCCTCACCTTGCCGAGCTGGCCGTGGCGCCTCGTTATGCACGGTACCTCGAGTTCCGCGGCGAGTCGCGCAAGGCACTGCGTGTCCTCGAACGTGCCCTGGTGACGGCTCGCGCCGAGACGGACCTGCCGCGCGAACAGGTCGCGTGGTTCGGCTTGCGGCTGGCGGATGCTCAGATGCGATCCGGGGTGATGGATCTCGCGGCGCGCACGCTCGCAGCCGCACTGACGCTCGTGCCCGATGACATCCGGCTCTGGTCGCTCAAGGCTCGCTGGCACGCACAACGCGGCGAGTGGCGGGACGCACTCGCCGCGATCGGCAAGGTCGGTGACCAGGCGGACCTCCAGACGATGGCGCTCGCCGGGGACGCGTGGGCCGCGTTAGGCGATAGCGTGCGCGCCGCGGCGCAGTGGGAGGCCACGGAGCAGTCGGCGCGGGAGAACCCGGAACCGTACAATCGCCAGTGGACCATGTTCCGGCTCGAGCACGGCATCGCGCTCGCAGAAACGCGCGCGCTGCTGGAACGCGAGAGTCGGGAACGCACCGACGTCTTCGGCCTCGGGCAACTGGCCCTGGCCCGCGTCCTCACCGGAGATGCACCCGGGGCGGCGCATGCGATGGAGCGCGCCCTGGCCGCCGGGACGCAGGATCCCTGGTTGTGGTATGTCGCCGGTCGCGTGGAGGAAGCCAACGGTCGTCCGGCGCAGGCCGCGGACTGGTACCGCCGTGCGCTGGAGATGCACCCGCAGTTCCATCACCGGATGGCCGCGGATGCGGCGCATCGACGCAATGCCATGGAACAGTTGGCAATGCCGTGATGATGGCGGTCGACGCGGTGGCTCCCAGGTTGGCATACCTCCAGCCCGGGAGCCGTTCCCATGTTCCTGCCTGATTCCCCCGCGCCCATGCCCGCCTTCATCGCGGCGGACCTTGGTGGTCCGCCCGCCGCGCCACGCATGCTGCAGGATCGCGCCGTGGCCTCGATCCTCAGCGCGTTCTTCGCCGTGCACCGTGAGCTTGGCGGCGGCTTCCTCACCGGGGTGTACCACCGCGCCCTCGTGATGGAGTTCCTGCAGCGCGGGATCACCTTCGAGCAGGACGTGGGGCTCAGCGTGTTCTACAAGGGGGCCAAGGTCGGCCAGTACCGGGCGCCGCTCGTGGTGGACGGCCGCGTCGTGATCGACCTCCGGGCGGCGCCACGGCTGGAACTGGCGGACGCCCGGGAGCTGAGCAATTGCCTTCGTGCGAGCGGCTGTGATGCCGGACTGCTGCTCAACTTCGGCGTTGCGGCGTCGTTCCGCCACGTCGAGCGTTAGGCGTTCTCAGGGACGCTCGGGGCGTCGCGTCCAGAGGACCACGGCGCCGCACGTGGTGCGCGAGCGCTGGAACTGGATGGGCACTTCCGCGGCGCTCCGGTAAACCTCGATCGCCTCCAGCGATGCGACGTTGTACGCATCGAGGTTGGGCGGTTCGGCGTTCCCGTTCACCCAGACGGGGAGGCCGTCCAGGAAGAGGTTGAGGTAGCAGGCCTTGGGGAAGGGGACGCCGTTGATGCAGCTCATCCACGGCTGGCGCTCGATGGCCCCGGAACGCCCACCGGCGGCCGCCCAACCTCCGCCGCAGTCGACGGGCCGCTTCATGTACTGGATCCCGGCCGAACGGCGCAACACGTTGGTGACCGTCGAGTTCTCGTGCTCGGCGAGCAGCTCTCGCGTGAAGAAGCGGCCAAGGCCGGCGCGACGCCGGGACTCGAACTCCTCGATGACCGCATCCCGGCGTTCGCCCTCCACGACCACGGCGTTGAGCTCACGGACGTTGGGCTCCAGCGCCAGGTCCAGTTGGATCGTGTCGTCGGCGGCGAGCAGGATCGAGCGTGCGATCGGGAAGTAGCCGATGGCGCGGACATGCACGCGCAGCCGACCGCCGGCTCCGGCGTTCACCACGAAGCGGCCGCTGCTGTCCGTCACCACTGCCGCCTGCGTGGCTGGTTCGAGCAGCACCTGCGCCCCGGCCACGGGGCCGCGCGGCGATGAAACGGTGCCACGCACGGCCGATTGCGCCCGTGCCACGGGCGCTTGCATGAACACCATCAGCACCGCCAGGATTGCGGCGTGCCAGAACCACGGGAGCGACCACAGTCCTCCCGCCGGGCGCATCAGGCGGAGAGCAAGGTTCGGATCCGCTCGCGAATTACGTCAGCCGACGGGAGCACCGCGTCGAGCAGCAGCGGGTGGTACGGCATCGGGACGTCCTCGACGCACAGCCGGTCGACCGGCGCGTCGAGGTACCAGAAGGCTTCCTTCGCCAGCGTCGCGGCGATTTCCGCCCCGAACCCGGAGGTCAGCGTGTCCTCGTGCACGATGAGGCACCGGCCGGTGCGCTTCACCGAGGTGAGCACCAGGTCGCGGTCCCACGGGGCGATCGTACGCAGGTCGATGACTTCGACCGATGCATCGAGCGCCTCGGCCGCCTCTCGCGACCGCTGCACCATCGCCCCCCAGGTCACCACCGTGAGGTCGTTGCCCGGGCGCACGATGCGGCCGATGCCTAACGGGAGTACGTAATCGTCCCCGGGATACCGCGCGCTGCCGTCCGAGGTCATGAGCAGGGCGCGGTGTTCGAAGAAGATGGTGGGATTCTTCGAGCGCATCGCGGCGCGCAGCAACCCGACGGCGTCGGCGGCATTGCTGGGGATGGCGACCTGCCACCCGATCGCGTGCGTCCACAGCACCTCGGCGCTCAGCGAGTGCCATGGATCGCCCACGTCCTTCCCGAAGCCCCCGGGCATGCGCACGACGATGGGGGCGCAGAAGCGGTTGGCCGTGCGCCACCGCATGGTGCCGCAGTTGTTGAGCTGCTCGGTCGCCGGGTCGGCGTACTTGCGGAACTGGATCTCGGCGACCGGCATGAGCCCGGCGATCGCCATGCCCACGGCACGACCGACGATGCCTTCTTCCGACAACGAGGTGTCGAA
>JAEUJK010000388.1 GCA_016794735.1 Gemmatimonadota bacterium
AGTGATTGTGCCGTCGCCTTGACGCGCACGACCATGCGGGTAGAATCCCTTAGTTAGGACCAACTTTCCACTGCCAGACATTCCCATGCGTCGTCTCGTTCCGCCGCTGCTGCTCCTCCCGGCCCTGCTGGCCGCCTGCTCCATCGACCGGCCAGTGGCGAGCGACGACGCGCGCTTCGACGTCCATGTCGACAGCAGCGGCGCCGACACGGCAACCACGACGGCACTTCGACTCGCCGCCTTCGCCTCACTCCCGAATCGCGGTGCCCGGCGCCCCCTCAACTACTCGCGTGTCTCGACCAATCCGACGTTGCTGCAGTTCGTGACACGCGTGAGCGTGATCGATCCGTGGGCGATTGCGGTGACCGCTGGCGGTACGGCGGTGGTTTCCAACCTCACCAACGCGACTGTCACCTTCATCAATGTCCCCGCCGCGCAGGTCCTGGGCATGGCGCCCACGGGCGACATTCCCACGGACATAGCGCTGACCAGTGACGGCAGCACGGCGTTCGTCGCCAGCCAGGATGGGACGATCACGGTCCTCGACGTGAATACCCGTCAGGTCTTGCGGACCCTGGCTGTCCCGGCAACCACCTTCTTCTCGGTTGCGGTGTCTGCCACCAACGGAGCCCTCTACGCCGGCACAGCATTTGGCGACGTCTACCAGCTCGACCCCCAGACGGGCGCCGTGTTGCGCCAGGCCAATATCGGATCTGCGGTTAATGGGCTGGCCGTCAATGCCGCAGGCTCACGCGTGTACGCGACCAACATGTTCGGGGGCACGCTCGTCGAGCTGGATGCGACGACCCTCACCACGACACGACCGCTTCTCGTCATCGGGGGCGTCACGCAGGATGTCGTCGTATCGCCGGCCGGGGATCGCGCGTTCGTCGCGAACGAGGCCGGCTTCATCACCGATGTGAACCTAGCCACCGGCGCCATGGTCAACATCCCGACGGCGGGAGGTGCGTTCGGATTGGTGACCCCTCCGTCGTTCGCCCTGGTCGGGGTCATCGGTCCCACGCTGGGGTACCAGGTCTATCAGGTGACGCCACCACAGCTCCGGCGGCCCTTCGCACAGATTCCGTTCAGTGTGCGGCGCGGCGCGTTTCACGCGTCGACGCGCTGGATCGGCATCACGAGTCCGGGCACCGGCACCGTGGATTTCTTCCGCTAGGTCCGGGGCTCCGGACACGCACACACGTCCTGAGCGGCGCGAGGGTCCAGCACGGCGGGTTCAAGCAACGCGCCGGCTCCGTTCAGCGCGCGCGCGCTGAACCAGGCGCCGCGCAGTCAGTAGTGCAGACGCTCGCCGCACGCCGGGGCAGTGCACAGGATCACGCATCGCGCCGCAACACCACATGGGTGGCCCGCTCCCCGGCGACGCACTCAGCGACCGAATAACCCAGCGCACGCGCGTCCACGCCTTCAAACAGTCGCTCTCCGCTCCCCAGCAACACCGGTGAGACGGCCATGTGCATCTCGTCGATGAGCCGCGCGTTGAGGAACTGCCGAATGGCCTGCGCTCCGCCGCCAATGCGGACGTCCTTCCCCGCAGCCGCCTCCCGGGCGCGATCGAGCGCCTCCCCAATCCCGCCGGTGACAAAATGAAAGGTGGTGCCCCCGTCCATCGGGATGGGCTCGCGCGCGTGGTGCGTGAGGACGAAGACTGGCACGTGATACGGCGGGTTGTCGCCCCACCACCCCTTCCACGCCATGTCCGTCCACGGCCCACGGCTGTGCGCGAACATGTTCCGGCCGAGGATCCACGCACCAATGTTGCGGAACCCGCGCGTCGCGAAGTCCTCGTCGATCCCGGTGGTGCCCTCGTCCTTGCCGAACAACATCCGCTGGAACGTCCGCGTCGGGAACGCCCACTGGTGCAGCTCCGTTCCGCCTACGCCGAGTGGATGTTCGAGCGACTGTGACGGCCCGGCCGCGAAGCCATCGAGCGACACCGTGAACCCCTCAACACGCACTGCCGTCATGATCCCTGCTCTCCTGGTTGGTGAAATGATGCCAGTATCCGGCGCACCGGCGGCGGTTCAACGATCCGCCGGGGCGGACGGGCGCTCGAACGGACGATAGATCGTCCCCTTGTCGAGGCACGAGACGTCCGGGTTGAAGTTCGCGAACAACCCTTCCCGGTTCCCTCGCCACGCCCACACGTGCAGGTACCAGAAGTTGAGGTTGTCCTCGCGGTGCATCTGC
>JAEUJK010000889.1 GCA_016794735.1 Gemmatimonadota bacterium
GACGCCAGGATGTGGTTGAAGAGCGCGCGTTCGTGGAAGTCCGCATAGCCCGCATCGGGGCGCAACGAGAACAGGCGACGCGTCAACTTGAGCATGTTGTACACGTTGCACGTCTCGGCCGCGCGCCCGTCGACCCGCGGCCCCAGCACGTCGGGCGGGCCCCAGTATTCGTTGAGTCCATGGCCGCCACTTGCATAACTGTGGTGGCGGACGACCCGATCCCAGAAGAAGCTGGCGGCGACGATGTCGTCCATCTCCCCGGTGTAGGCATAACGAGACGCCGAGGCGATCAGCTTGGGGATCTGGCAGTTGCCGTGCTTGCCCGAGAGGTTGTCCTGGTGGCGCTTGAGCGGCTCGGTGATGGCGTGGTGCTCAAAACGACGGGACAGTCGCAGCCAGCGCGCGTTGCCGGTGTCGGCGTACAGGTCCGCAAAGACCTCTTCCATCCCGCCGAACTCCGTGAGCAGCATCTGCTGCATCTGCGCGTCGGAGAGCGGGGCCACGACACCCTCGGCCCACGCGGCAAACGCCACCTCCACCTGCAGCGCCTGCGCATTGCCCGCGTGGCGGTACGCGTCGCGCAGGCCGGCAAAGGTCTTGTGGAGTGTGTACCACGGCGACCAGAGCCCGTTGAGGTCAAAGCCACCGGACTTGATCTCCCCGCGCGAGACCCTGGCGAAGGCTTCGCGGAGTCCCTCGAGTGCGCCGAGGTAGCCGTCGCCGTTCTTGCGCTGCACCTCGGCCATTTCCCGCACGAGGTAATCCGCGCGTTGCTTGAAGCGCACGTCCCCCGTGGCCTGGTACATGAGGGAAACCCCGGAGAGGTGGTGCCCGGCGATGTGCCCGGTGAGGTTCCGCTTGGGGCCGTCCCATCCGGTGTAGCCCTCCGCCTTTGGGGGCAGTCCGGCACGCTCGCGGTAGAACGCCATCATGCGGTCCGGGTCAAGCGCGAGGAGGTACTGCGCCGTCACCTCCTGCGCTTTCTTCAGCGGCCCTCCGGTGAGGCGCACCATCCCCAGTGGCACCGGCTGCGCCTTCGTGAGGCGCCGCTCCATCTCGAGCGCCGGGGATGTCCGGGGTGGTGCGCTGGCTGGTTCATCCGCCGCCGCACCGGCCATCGGCACGAGGGTGCCAAGGGTGATTGCGGCCGTGGCTGATGCCGAGGTCGTCAGGAACTCGCGGCGGGGCGTCGTCATGTGCGTGCGGGAGGGGACTCGCAGCAACTATCCCCCACCGGCGCGCGATGGGCAAGCGCCGATATCGCGAAAGTGCGTGCCCCGCGCGACGCTACCTCGCGTCCACCTTCCGCAACCACTCGCGGACTTGGCGCACGGTTTCCGTGGGGTTGTCGATGGTGGTCATGTGCCCGGCGCCGGGGACGACCTGGAACTCCGACCCCTTCACGAGGCTGGCGTAATACCGGGTGGTGGCTGGCGTGGCCTCGTCGAACTCGCCCGCGGTGAACAACGTCGGCATCGTGAGTTCCCCAAGTCGCGGGGTCGCGTCGTAGTCCTTGAGGCTGCCAGTCGCGCGGAACTCGCTCGGCCCCCACATCTGCATGTAGATGTCCATGTTCATCCGCTGCATGGCGCGGATGGTCTGCGAGTCGAACGGGGTGCGGTTGATGTACCGCGCGCTGTAGGCGGCGACGGCGGCCTGGTAGGCTGGCGACTGGTAGTCACCCGTGCGGTTCGCGTCGGCAATCGCGCGTTGGTTGGAGTCGGGCAGGAGGCGCACCAGCGAGTCAGCGTCGTGGGTCCACCGTGCGGCCGAGAGGCACGGGCTCGCAAAGATGACCCCCTTCACGCCGCTCGGCTTCCCCTCCAGGTATCGCGCGGCGAGCATCGTGCCCCACGAGTGCCCGTAGAGGTACACCTCGCTGAGTCCGAGCGAGTCGCGAAGCGCCTGCAGTTCCTCGACGAATCGCTCGATGCGCCAGAGCGACGTGTCCGTCGGATGGTCGGAGAGCCCGGTGCCCAACTGGTCGTAGATGTAGACGGGCCGTTCATCGGAGAGGGCGCGCAACGCGCGTAGGTACGAGCTTGGGACGCCCGGACCACCGTGCAGCAGGATGATCGGCGTCCCCGATCCCTCGCCCTTCATGTTGTACCAGATGCGCCCACCGGTGACTTGCACGTGGCCTTCGTGTGCGCGTGTGCCGACCTTCTCGCGTTCGGCGCGACTCCCTTCCGCGGTGCAAGCGGCCGACAACACGACGAGGGACAGGAGGGGCAACACGCGACGTCTCATGGGACCGGTCGGGGAAGGTGGATTGCCGAATTCTGGCGACTTTGCCGCCGAGTTGCAGCCGGGTGTCCGCCGAAGGCACGCCGTGGCGTGCGCACGACTGGCCGTCATCGAGGCTCAGGAACGCCGATGCAGGGTGACGGGGATGCCGCCGCGCGGGCGCAGGGTGATGGTGGCGTGTGTGGTGACCGATGCGCCGGGGGCCACGCTCATGCGCCAGTCGCGTGTGATCGATGCGAGCACCAGCACCCCTTCGAGCCAGGCGAAGTGTTCGCCGATGCACATGCGGGCGCCGCCGCCAAACGGGAAGTACGCGAACTTCGGTCGGTCGGGGGCGGGGTCGCGCCAACGCTGCGGGATGAACCGGTCGGGGTCGGGCCACCAGCGGGCGTCGCGATGCACCACCCACTGCGACATCACGACCAGCGCGTCGGCGGGGATCGCATAACCGCCAATCTCGCACGGTCCCAGCGAGCGACGCGCCACGGCCCACGCCGGCGGGTAGAGGCGCATCGATTCGGCCAACACCATGCGCGCCAGCGGCAGGGACGCGAAATCGTCGGCGGTGAGTGGCCGGTTGCCTAACGCCGCTGCCTCGGCGGCCACGCGGTCGGCCACCTCGGGATGGGTCGCGAGCAGCCACCAGCTCCAGGCGAGGGCATTGGCGGTGGTTTCGTGGCCAGCGAGGAAGAAGGTGAGGACCTCGTCCTTGACCTGCTGGTCGGTGAGTCCCAGGCCATCGCCCTCGGTGTCCCGGATGCGCAGGAGCAGCGAGAGCAGGTCGGCTTGGTCGCCGGGGTTCGCGCGGCGTTCGGCGATGAGTCGGTCCACCGATGCCAGCAGCCGGTCGGTGCTGCGCCAGAAGCGGCGCGAGCTGGGCAGAGGGAGGCGGAGCAGGGTGTCGCCGAAGGGCAGGTAGAACGTCCGCATGAACGTCGTGAACGTCTCGTCGAGTGCCTCGGCGATCTCCGCGGACTCGTGCTCGACCTCAGCACCAAACAACGTGCTGCCGGCGATGGCAAGCGTGAGGGCGGCCATCTCCTCGTGGATGTCCACCGCCTGCCCGTCGGTCCATCGTGCGACGCGTCGCGCCGTGAGCGCCACCATCGCCTCGCCGTAGCGGTTGATGTGCTGCCGATGGAACTCCGGCTGGATCATGCGACGCTGCCGGCGGTGCACGTCACCCTCGGCGGTGAGCAGGCCATCGCCGAGCAGCAACCGCGCCCGCTCGAGTGCGCGCCCCTTCTTGAAGTTGCGCTGGTTGGTGACCAGGACCTCGCGGATCAACTCCGGATGGCTGACGAGGTAGGTGGTCTCGCGCCCGCGGGCCCGCAGCTGCACCACGTCCCCGCCACGCGCCACGTCGGTGAGGTGCGCGGGCGGATTGCGCAGCAGGCGCACCAGCATCTGGCCCGGGTATGCCGGGCGCCAGCGTGGGGGTGATGAAGCGGTCATGTGATGGGAAGGTACGCGGTGCTGCGGTCATCGCGTCAGCGGGCCGCACCTCCGATGAACGCTTGCGCCCTCGGCGCGCCAGGCGCAGCCCTGGGTCTGCCGTCTGCCGTCTGCCGTCTGCCGTCTATCGGCCAGCTGTTTGCGTCTTGAAGAACGCCCACATGGCATCGGTGGCGTCGATCGCATCGCTGGGGGCATTGGCGCCCCGGCGTCCCGCGCGCCCGCCCGGCCACGCGTGCCCGTTGTCCTTGACCTGGTAGAGCTCCACCGCGCGCCCGGCCGGGCAGGCCCACGTCCAGTGGATGATCCGGGCGTCTTCCGTTCGGGTGGGCGTGGTGGCGCATCGCGCCGCCCGTGCCCAGTAGTCGCCCTGTGCCTCGTTAGGCTTCGGCGGCGTGCCGTCCCAGGCGCGTTGTCCCACCCCGTTGCCGAGTCCCCCGTTCGGGGGCACGCTCGTGTCGAGCAGGCCGTTGAAGATGATCGCCGAGACCGGGGACGCGGGCGGCGGCTCATCGCCAAAGACGGCGCCAACGACTGGCGCGATCGCGGCCGGGCGATGCCGCATGGTGGCGGCCAGGGTGTGGGTCACCATCCCGCCGTTCGACATGCCGGTGAGGTAGATGCGCGTGGTGTCGATCGCGAACTCGCGCACGAGGGCATCGATCATCGCGTCGACAAAGGCCACGTCGTCCACACGCTGGTCCATCGCGTAGCCACAACAGTGGCGTGCGTTCCAGGTGAGCAGGCGCTCGCCCATGCGGCCGGAGCCATTGGGGTACACCGCGATGAGGCGCTCACGCTCCACCAGGCGCGTGAAGCCGGACATCGTTTCCGCGTTCGACCCATTGCCGCCGCCACCGTGGAAGACGATGACGACAGGGAGCGGGCTATTGATGTTGCGCGGGGCGCGGACGATGAAGGTGCGGGTCGTCCCGCCGACGGTCACGGAGCGCTGGTCGTCGTCGCGGTTGCGCTCGCGTCCGCGGCGCTGCGCGTGGATGGAGTCGGGCAGGGCCAGGAGCGCGAGCGCGCAGGCCCAGGCAAGGCGAGTGGCGATAGTCATGCCCGTGAGACGACGCGCCACCCGCCGAGGTTAAGCCACCAAGTGAATCCTACTTGCGGTAGTCGAGGGCGGGCTTGGCGCGGTCCAAGCGGGTCTTGTAGACGAAATCCGCCCCGCGCCGGCGGTCGAACTCCTCGCGCGCCTTCACCAGGTGCTGCGGGTCGGTGAAGAGGTCCATCGTGGTGAGGGACATGGTCTTGGCGGCGACCATCATCCCCTTCGCGCCAATCGACATCCCGCCAGCGGCGACCGCCTGCCACGAGTGCGCCGCGGTGCCCGGCACCCAGGTCGCGGCGCTCATCTGCACGGTGGGCACGGCCCAGCTCACGTCACCCACGTCGGTGGAGGCCGGGTCGACGCTCATTGTCGTCCATGGGATCACGGTCGCCTCGCTGCCGAGGGGCAGCAGCTCGCCCGTCATCGACTTCCGGATCTCCTGCGCGAACGCGCGCTCTTCGGGTGTGTAGGTGTAGCCGCCGACCCGCTTGAGGTTCCGCTCCTGCACCCGCGCGAGGTACTCGTTGCCCAGCACGTTGTACACCGCGCCGATGGTCTCATGTTCGACGCTCGTGCCCGTGCCCATCGCCGCACCCTTCGACGCGTTGATGATGCGCTCCCAGATGTCATCGAGGATGCGCATGTCGTTGTGCCGCGCGTACACGAACACCTCGGCGAAGTCCGGCACCACGTTCGGTGCGCGTCCCCCGTTGGTGATCACGTAGTGGATGCGCGTTTCCTGCGGGACGTGTTCGCGCAGCATGTTGACCATGTGCGTCATCGCCTCGACGCCGTCGAGCGCGGAACGTCCGCGTTCCGGCGCACCGGCCGCGTGGGCGGAGACACCGCGAAAGCGGAACTTGGCCGAGATGTTGGCCAGGGTGGAATTGGCATCGGCCATGTTGCGGTCACCCGGGTGCCAGGTGACCACCGCATCGACGTCCTTGAAGAGTCCGGCACGCACCATGTAGACCTTCCCCGATCCACCTTCTTCCGCCGGGGTTCCGTAGAAGCGGAGGGTGCCCCGGATGTTGTTCGCCTGCATCCACTCCTTCACCGCAATCGCGGCGGCCGTGGACGCCGTGCCAAACAGGTGGTGGCCGCACCCGTGTCCGGCGCCATTCTCGACGATCGCCTTCTTGAACGGGGTCGCGTCCTGCGAGAGGCCGGGCAAGGCGTCGAACTCGCCAATGATCCCGATCACCGGCTTGCCACTTCCATAGGAAGCGATGAAGCCCGTCGGTTCGTCGGCCACCCCAACCTGCATCGTGAAGCCCGCCTGC
>JAEUJK010000893.1 GCA_016794735.1 Gemmatimonadota bacterium
CTGCCGATCCTCGCCGGGACGGGCCAGGGTGGCGGTGCGGCGATTCGCGGCATCGGGATCACGATCCTCGTGACGGGAGGGATCATCGGACTCGGGCGGTTCCTGGTCCCCTGGGTGCTGCAGCGCATCGTCCACCTGCGCAACAACGAGATCTTCACGCTCACCGTGCTGGCGATCGGCCTCGGCGCCGCGTATGTCACGCAGGCGTTCGGGTTGTCGCTCGCGTTAGGCGCGTTCCTCGCCGGGCTCCTGATCGCGGAGTCCGAATACGGGCTGCAAGCGCTCTCCGATGTGCTGCCGTTCCGGGACACCTTCAGCGGGATCTTCTTCACCTCGGTGGGGATGCTGATGGACGTCCGGTTCTTCGCGCAGAACGCCGCCGTCATCATCGGCTTTGCCCTGGCCATCCTCGTGCTCAAGACGGGGATCAACTACGGCGTCGTGCGCATGATCCGCCGCTCGCAGCGTGTGGGACTGGTTGCGGGGATCGGGCTCGCGCAGGTGGGCGAGTTCTCGTTCGTGCTCGCCGGGTCCGCCGTCGGGCTCCAGCTGCTCACGACGAGTGAATACCAGGTCTTCCTGGGCGCCGCGATCCTCACGATGCTGGCCGCGCCGTTCCTCGCGAACGCTGCGCCCGACATCGCCGACTGGCTCTTCCAGTTCCGCGCCATGCCCACGATGGAATTCGCCACGCGGGAGGTGCGTGCGGCACGGCCACTCGATGGGCATGTGATCATCGTTGGGTATGGGCTCAACGGTCGCAACGTCGCGCGGGCGCTGCGGCGTGCCGGGATCCAGTACGCGGTGATCGAATCCAATGGCCAGGTGGTGCGGCAGGCGCGGATGGATCGCGAACTCGTCTTCTTCGGCGATGGCACACGTGGCGAGGTGCTGGAGCGGGTGGGAATCGCGCGCGCCCGGGTCGTGGTGTTCTGTCTTGCCGCCATCGGCGACGAACGCCGCGCGGTGGCCGTCGCGAGGCACCTGAATCCCGAGGCGCACATCGTCTGTCGCACCCGCTATGTCGCCGAGATCGCCGAACTCCAGCGACTTGGCGCCAACGAGGTGGTGCCGGAGGAGTTCGAGACGTCGCTCGAGATCTTCGCGCGTGTGCTGCGGACGTATGGCGTGCCCGACGAGAAGATCCGCGAGACCGCGGCGACCGCTCGCAAGGACCACTACGACATGCTGCGCGAGCGGGGGGCCACGCACACCCCGATCGACACCGTCATGGGGCGGGCGCTCAAGTAGGCGCGGAGCGGGGTGCGGCCCGATGGCCACACCCCGCGCGCAGGCACCGACCTACTCGGACCGGATGGCGGTGGCTGGTGCGACCTGCGCCGCGCGTCGCGCCGGCAGGTAGCTGGACGCAAACGCGACCACCGTCACCACGAGCAGCGATCCACCGAACGCGAGCGCATCGAGCGGCGACACGCCGTACAGCAGCGACGACATGCTGCGCGTGAGCATGAAGGCAATGCCCAGGCCCACGGCGATGCCGGTGCCGCAGAGGACCGAACCCTGGCGCAGCACCTGCCCCACGATCGAGTTCGAGCTGGCGCCCAGGGCCTGCCGGATGCCGAACTCCCGCGTGCGCTGGGCCACCGTGTACGACAGGACGCCGTAGAGTCCAACCACCGTCTGCAGCAGCCCGAGCAATCCGATCGCCGTGGCGAGTGTGGCGCCCATGTTGACGAAGAACAGCGCGATCCCGTTGTCCAGGTGCGTGGACATGGTGCGCGTCCCCGTGAGCAGGATGTTGGGATTGATCTCGGCCACGAGGCGCCGCAGGTCCGGCACGGCAGCCAAGGGATCGTCGGAGCGGGTTCGCACGAAGATGAACGTGAGCTTCTGCGGTTGCTGGCGGATCGGGAAGTAGACGAAGGGCCGCGGTGCCTCGCCCAGCAGCAGGTACTGCGCATTGTCGATCACCCCGACGACTTCGACTTCGGGGCCCTGCTCCTGCAGGCGAAAGCGCTTGCCGAGCACCGATTCCCCGGGCCACAGGGCTTCACCGAGGGCCCGATTGACCACCGCCACCTGAGGCGCCTGGTCATCGTCGGTCGGCAGGAAGTCGCGACCTTCCCGCAGGCGCAGCCCGAGCGCAGGAATGAACCCGGGCGACACGTTGCCGTAGAAGGACATCAACATGCCCTGCGGCGCCGAGGTCGGGCGCGTGTCTACATAAAGATTGCGCCCGTTGTTGTTCCCGCCGAGCGGGATGTGGGAGCCAAGTCCTGCAGACTCGACATTCGGCGACGCGGCCAGGCGGTCAAGCAGCTCGGTCTGGACGCGCACCGACTGCGCCGAGTCCAGGCGATGGAGCGAGAGGTCCATCTGCGCGACCAGCAACCGTTCACGTCGGAACCCGAGGTCGAGCTGTGCGGCGCCACGTGCACTGCGCATGAAGAGCCCGCCCGACACCAGCAACACGAAGGACACGGCGACCTGGGCAATCACGAGCCCGTTGCGGAAGCGCGCCCGGCCCTTGCTGCCAGCGCCCGAGCGTCCACTTTCGCGCAGCACGTCGCTCACGGGTGCGCGCGACCCCATCACGGCCGGCGCGAGTCCCGCGATGATGCCGGCCGCCAGGGAGATCGCCGCGGCATACCCGAACACGCGCCAGTCCATCGCGAGGCCAAAGCTGATCGGCACGTCGATGGCGAGGTCGAGGTTGTTGAACCACCGGATCGAGAAGCGCGCCAGCAGGTATGCGACTCCCAGGCTCAGGACCCCGATCACGACACTTTCGGTGAGCAGTAGGCGGATCACGCGACCGCGGGCTGCGCCTAACGCGGCACGCACCGCGATCTCCGACCGCCGCGCCGTGGCGCGTGCGAGCAGCAGGTTGGTCACGTTGGCGCAGGCCACCAGCACGGCGAGGCCAACCATCCCGAAGAAGACCGCTGCGATCCAGGGGACGATGCGCGAGACCGAAAGGTCAGGCCGAGCGCGCGTTTCCGGCGCCGCGACGATCTTGGAGTCGAGCATCTCACGCGGGTATCGCTGCTCGAGGTCGGCGGTGTACTGGGCCATGGCGGACTCGAGCTGCGCGGGGGTCACGCCGGGCTTGGTGCGTGCCAGGATCCGGAAGCTGCTCCACGACATGTCGTCCAGGTGCCGGGCAATGTCCGGGTAGAAGCTCGCCATCGATTCCACCGGGATCATCATGTGCGGCATGATGAGCGG
>JAEUJK010000008.1 GCA_016794735.1 Gemmatimonadota bacterium
CGCATCCCACCAGATGATGTCGTGCACCAGCGAATCCCCGGCCATGGTGTGACGGCTCTCGAGCACGCGGGTCCCCACCTGGAAGACACTGACGAGTGTCCCGCCGACCAGCGTCTCCTCGAGGACGAGTCCGTTCCCTTCGTCTGTCGCATAGAGCCCCTTGGCCGCGTCACGCACGAGCAGTCGATAGTCGCGCAGGCCGCGCACGGTGTCCGCGTTGAACACGGTCCGCCACGTCCACGTGCTGTCCGTGATCCGCGCGATGGTGAGTGTCAGCGGTACGCTGTTCCGGACGCTGTCTGGCGGGGCGATGGTGGTGAGCGTTCCTGCCCAGCGGCCAGCCCACGCGGCGGGGAAGGTGGATTGCGCTTGCAGCGGAAATGCCGCGCCAGCGACGAGCACGGCCAGGATGAATCGCAGGGGGCGTCGTGACATGTCAGGCAATGTACGCGCCGTTCGCCTGCGCTGAAGGCGGTGCCGACGAAACCGATGCATCTCACGATGCGGCGCGCTAACATGGGGCCACGGGAGGTGAGCATGGCCGCCATCACGACAGTCGCCGAGTACCTCGACGAGACCCCGCCCAAGGCGCGGAAGCTGCTGCAACAGATACGCCGCGCCGTGCATCGGGCGGTGCCCGGCGTGACGGAGCGCATCAGCTATCGCATCCCGACCTTCGATCTCGACGGGAAGTACCTGATCTACATGGCGGCGTTCAAGGAGCACGTGAGCGTCTATCCCGTGACCAAGGGGATGGAGGAACGGCACGGGAAGGCCATCGCGCCGTATCGCTCAGGTCGCGGGACGTTGCGCTTCCCGCTCGACCGCCCATTGCCGATCGCCCTGGTCACGGCCCTCGTGAAGCAGCGCGTGCTCGAGCGCCGGGGCACCCCGAAGAAATCGCGCTGAAACCGGGCCCGCGGGGCCCACGTATGGCCTTCCCATAGCAAGGGGCAAGGCCCGTCGTTCCGTGCTTTCCTATGGGAAAGCCATAGCACGGACTTCGCCCCCCGTTCCGACTCGACCGACCCGACCGCCCAGGCCACCCATGCCGCCCAAACTCGACGTGAAGCAGGGAACCCTCACCCTCATGGTGCTCCGGACCCTCGAGTTGCTCGGCCCCCTCCACGGGTATGGCATCGCGCGGCGGATCGAGGAGACGAGCCGCAACCGGCTCGTGCTGAACTACGGCACGCTCTATCCCGCGCTCGTGAAGCTCGAGCAGGAAGGGGCCATCGCCGCCGAATGGCGGCCCAGCGAGAACAACCGACGCGCCAAGTACTACACACTCACAGCAGCCGGACGACGCCTGCTGGCCCGCGAGACCCGGGAGTGGAACCAGGTGACGGACCTCATCGGCGCCTTCCTCGCACCGCGGGAGGCCTGATGCGTATCTTGCGACGTTGGGCCGCACGCCTCGCGGGGCTCGTCACGGGACGCCGCGCGGATGACGACATGCGGGAGGAGTTCGAGGCACACCTCGAGATGGAAATCGACGAGTACGTGCGTCGGGGGATGGACCCCGACACCGCGCGCCGTACGGCACTCCTCGCCAGCGGGGGACTCACGCAAGCCGCGGAAGCGGTGCACGACCAGCGCAGTCTGCCGTGGATCGAACACGCAATAGCCGACCTGCGCTTCGCGTTCCGCGCCCTGCGACGCACCCCGGCGTTCACCGCCACGGTCATCGCGACGCTTGCCCTCGGGCTCGGCGCCAACACGGCGATCTTCAGCGTGGTGCGTGGCGTGTTGCTCAAGCCGCTCCCGCATCGCGAGGGAGACGCGCTGCTCTACCTGCGCCAGTCGCGCGAAGGCCCCGGCGGCGAAAGCCTCGGCTTCTCGGTTCCCGAAGTGCGCGACCTGCGCGCGTCGGCACCATCCCTCGAGGCAGTCGCCGAGCTCTCCAACTGGACCGTGACGCTGCAGCGTCCCGAAGGCGCGGAGCGCATGCCGGCGGCCCTGGTGACGGGCAACTGGTTCGAGGTGATGGGGCTGCTGCCAATCCTTGGTCGCGTCACCGGACCGGGGGACGACGGACCCGGTGTGCCCGTCGTCATCGTGTTGACCTACGAAGGGTGGGTGCGCCGCTTTGCGGGCGACTCATCGGTGATCGGTCGTGCGGTGAAGGTCGATGGCAAGCCCGCGACGGTGGTCGGCGTGCTCCAGCCCGCGCCGTTCTACCCCGGACAGGCCGATGCACTGCTCAACATGGTGGCGAGCGACCATCACCTGAGCGCCACCATGGTGGAAGGTCGTACCCACCGCATGACGGAGATCGTGGCGCGACTCGCGCCGGGTGCGACCGTGCAGGGTGCGCAGGCCGAGGTGAGTGCGCTGCAAGCACGCATGCAAGGCGACCACCCGGAGGCGTATCCGGAAGGGGCACGCTATCGGATTTCGGCAGTGCCGTTTCGGACGGTGATGGCAGAGCGCGCGGAGCTGACGTTGTGGCTGCTCGCCGGGGCGGCGGCCTTCGTGCTCGTGATCGCGGTGGCGAACGTGGCCAACCTCACCCTCATGCGCGGCGTGCGGCGCGAGCACGAACTCGTGGTGCGCGCGTCCCTGGGGGCCGGTACCGCACGCCTGCGACGGCTGTTGCTCGCCGAGAACCTGCTGTTGGCGGTTGGTGGGGCGGCGTTGGGCACCGCGGTGGCCGTGAGCGGCACACGACTGCTCACCGCGATGGCGTCACGGTACACCCCCCGGGCGAG
>JAEUJK010000009.1 GCA_016794735.1 Gemmatimonadota bacterium
CATCCGCGCGCGCGCGTCGCTCCGCTGGCAGGGTGAACAACTTCGCCGCCGAACGTGGGACGATGCGCGCCATGGCACTCCCTTCCGGGGCGGCCACCGCCGTCTCGTGGCCGCGGGCGGCGAGGGCATGCGCCACCGTCGCAAAGACACGCGACGCCCCCGGCCAACTACCCGCAGCATGCACGAACAGGAGGCGCATCGTCAGGATGCCGCGGCGGCGAACTGCAGGTCGTGCAACCGTCGGTACACGCCGCCCTCGCGCGCCACCAGCTCGGCGTGGGTGCCGTGCTCCACGATTCGCCCGCCATCGAGCACCAGGATCCGCGTGGCGTGGGTGACGGTCGAGAGGCGATGGGCAATGACGAACACGGTGCGGCCCGCCAGGAGGCGATCGATCGCCTCCTGCACCTGCCGCTCGGACTCCGTGTCCAGCGCCGATGTCGCCTCATCCAGGATGAGGATCGGGGGATCCGCGAGGAGGGCGCGCGCGATCGCGAGGCGCTGGCGTTGCCCGCCCGAGAGCCGTGTGCCCCGTTCCCCGAGCATCGTGTCGTATCCCGACGGCAATCCCATGATGAAGTCATGGGCATTGGCCGCCCGCGCGGCGGCCTCGACCTGCGCGTCCGTGAACCGGCCGGGCGACGCGTACGCGATGTTGTTGCGCACCGTGTCGTTGAAGAGCACGGTGTCCTGCGACACGATCCCGGTGAGCGCGCGGAGCGAGCGCAGGGTCAGTTCCCGGGTGTCGACGCCGTCGAGCAGGATGCGACCGCTCCCGACCTCATAGAACCTCGGGATGAGGTCGACCAGCGTACTCTTGCCGGCACCGCTCGGTCCCACCAGTGCCACGAGGTCCCCACGCCGCGCCGTGAACGAGATGTCGCGCAGGACCGGGGCGTCATCGTACGCGAAGTTCACCGCGTCGAAGACGATCTCCCCGCGAAATGCCGTCACCTGCGTCCGGCCCGTGTCCTTCTCGAGCGGATGATCGGTGACCTCGAAGATGCGCGCAGCCGCCGCCAGCGACTGCTGCGCCATCGCCTGCACCTGCGAAAGCTGCTTGAGCGGCTGCAGCATCCGCATGACGATCACGAGGAAGGCGATGAGGGTCGACGGATCGAGGGCCGCCGACTGCACCTGGCGGGCCCCCACCCAGAGGATGACCATCGCGATCGCCGTCGCGAGCGTTTCGGTGATCGGCTGCGCCGTGTTGGCGAGTCGCGCGACGCGCACCATGCCGGTGGCGTAGCGACTGCTGGCCTCGTTGAAGCGCGCGACCTCGAACGTCTCCGCGCCGGACGCCTTCACCAGGCGGATGCCGCTGATCGCCTCCTGCGCGGTGCTCGTCAGGTCACCGTACTGGTTGCCGAGTCGCCCATGTCCCTTGCGCAGCTTGCGCAGCAGGGGCTGGAGCAGGCCGATGAGGAGTGGGGCGACGACGAGCGCGAGGAGCGACAGTCGCCACGACGTGGAGAAGAGCCATCCCAGGGAGACGAGGATCGTCGCCGCACTCTGGATGGAGCGCGTCACGGCCTCGGTGATCACCTGCTTGGTTTGTTGCGTGTCGGTGAGCAGCCGTGCGAGGACCTGGCCCGCGCGTGTGCGCGTGAACCAGCTCAACGGCAGGCGTTGCAGGTGCGCATAGAGCGACTGCCGCAGGTCGCGCGTGATGTACTCCTGCAGGCTCGCTCCCACCTGGCCGCTGACCCAGACGAGCACGTTCTTCGCGACCACCGCCGCCATGATGACGATGATGATGTTGCGCAGCGAGGCCATCGTGTCGTCGGGCACCAGCACCCGCTCGAACAACGGACGCAAGCGGGCACTGACCTTCACGCTCGTCGTCTGCTGGTCGAAGAGCAGGTCGAGGAACGGGATGAGCAGGGTGAGCGAGAAGACGTCGAGGACCGCGGCGCCGAGGTTGCACGCCACCGTCACGGCCATGCGCCACGCGTGGGGACGCAGGAAGGGGAGGAGCCGACGCAGCATCGTGGCGACGCCCTACCGCGGCGTCAGCAGCGCCAGCGGGACGATGCACTCCTCCGGCGTCACCCCGCCGTGCAGGAACGACCCGCGATAGCGCCCCTGGTATTCCCGCAACTTCGTGGGGTAGACAAAGAACGTGTTGCCGACGGCGAGGAGGGTATTGGCGCCCATCCCGCGTCGTGGCAGCCGCAGCATGTCCTCGTTGGTGAACTGCAGGGCATGTTCGGGACGCTCCGCGCGCAGGTCCTCGCCGAACTTGTAGCGCAGGTTGTGCGTCGCGTCGCGGCGGGCGAAGACGGTGGCCGGCGTGGTGCAGTGGATCGATCCGTGATCGCTGGTGAGCACCACGGTGACCTTCTTGCGCGCGGCCTCGCGGAGCAGCGCGTACAACGACGACCGCTGGAACCACTGCAGGGTGAGGGCACGCAGCGCGACTTCATCGCGGGCCACTTCGTACAGGATGGCCGACTCCGACCGGCCGTGCGTCAGCAGGTCGACGAAGTTGAAGACGAAGGCGCTGATGCCCTCACCGCCGATCGCACTCGCGAGGTGCCGCTCGAGGTCGTCGCTGTCGCCGGGGGTCGAGATCTTCTGGTAGCGCACCGACGCCTGCACCTTGAGCTCCACGAGCTGGGCCTCGAGCAGTTCACGTTCGTGCGCATTGAGCGACTCGTCGTCGCGCTCGCCCCACCAATCCGGCAGCCGCGCGGCGATTTCCCCGGGGAACAGGCCCGCGAACAACGCATTCCGTGCGTAGGGCGTCGCCGTCGGGAGCACCGCGTAGTAGTGCGTCGTCTCGACCTCGAACATCGCGTTGATCACGGGCTCGAGGACGCGCCACTGGTCCAGCCGCATGCAGTCGACGACCACCAGGGCCACGCGGCGGTCGCGCTGCAGCACCGGCAGGACGAACTCCGGGACGACGTCGATGGAGAGCGGCGGGCGGTCTCCGTCGAGGTTCTTGAGCCACGCCGGGTAGGCACGGGCCATGAACGCCGCGAACTCGCGGTGCATGTCGGGATAGAGGCCGCGCAACGACTCGTAGAGCCCGGTCTCGCCGGCTGCGGTGAGGTCCACGTCCCAGCGCATGAGTTCGTCGAACCGCTCGATCCACCCCCGCCAGTCGAGGTGCGGGTTCCGCTCCAGTTCCAGCGCCCGGAAGCGCTCGACGAAGGCGCGCGCCACCGCCTGCTGACGGATGCGGGGCCCTTCCAGCACCTTGGTCACCACGGACAGGACCTGGCGCGGGCTCACCGGCTTCACCAGGTAGTCGCGCACGTCCGCGCCTAACGCCTCGCGCAGGGTGCTGTCGTCCTCCGACTTGGTGATCATCACGACGGGCATGGCCGGCGCGAGTTCCCGCACGTCCCGGAACGCATCCAGCCCGCGGCGGCCGGGCATCTGCTCATCGAGCAGGAGGAGGTCGTACGACCGGCGCCGGAGCATCTCCACCGCGTCGTCCGCGTTGCGCGCCATGGAGACGTCGAACCCCTTGTCCACCAGGAACAGGCGGTGGGGTTCGAGCAGGTCGGCCTCGTCGTCCACCCAGAGCACGGCGCGGGACGTCGGGCCGAGCTTCGGGAGCGGCGGCATGCGATCGAATGTAGGCTCGGAGGCTGCGTTTGCCGAGTGGTGGAACGCCGGTAGATTGCGCGGTGTGATCGGCCTTCCTCGATACGCGCTGGCCCCGCCAACGTTCCGCTTCCGGGCGGGGTTGGCCGTGGCCGATCGGCTTCCGCTCGGTGGGGAACGCGAGGTGGCGCTGGCGACCTGGATGACCGCCCGCCTGCTCTGGGACCTCGCGGACGTGACCGCCGGGAGCGACCGCGTCCGGCAACGCGCGACCGCGATGCGCCAGTGGGGACAGGCGCTGGCCCTGCCGGCTCCCGCCCGCACGGCGTTTTCCCAGGCCGTGGATGCCGCGGCCCGCGGCGACCGTCGCGAGGCGCACGCGGCGTGGACCCGCCTCCTTGGCCTCGCCTCCCGGGCACTCGACGTCGCGTTCCGCCCGGACCGCAAGGCCCTCGAACAACGCCTTGGCCTCGCCCCGGATGCCTAACGACCCGCGCCCGCGCCCCTTCGACGCCGCCGCCTGGCTGGCCCGCTTGGACGAGACCGGACCGGTGGACGACGCCATCAGCACCGGCTTCCCGAGCGTCGACGCGCGACTCGGCGGGGGTCCGCGTCGTGGCGACCTGGTCGTGTTGTGCGGCGACGACGGGGTGGGCAAGAGCGCGTTCGCCCTCGCCGTGGCCCTGCGCGCGGCGGAGGCGGGCCACGAAGTGGCCCTGTTCTCCGGGGAAGCCGACACCGAGCGGCTCATCGAACGTTCGCTCGCCATCCTCTCGCGCACGCCTCCCGACCTGCTGCGCCGCGGATCCCTGGATGAAGAGACGCGTGCGCGCGTCGGGGCGGCGGTGCTCCGGCTGCGCGACCATTCGCCGCTCTTCTCGTTCGTCCCCCCGAACGGGATCGGCGGGCTCTCGGACCTCCTCATCGACCAACTCGGCATCGGGCTCGTGATCGTCGACCCCATCGAGGCCCTGGTCACCGGGCGCACCACGCGGGACGAGGAGGTGGCGCACGTGGTCCGCGAGCTCAAGGCCATGGCCGTCCGGCGCCGCTGCGTGGTATTAGTCACCACACACCTCGCGCAGCCGGTCCGCGAACGCCCGGATCCCCGGCCGCAACTCGACGACCTCGGCGGCCTCGGGGCGCTGGCCCAGCACGCCGACGTGGTCCTGGGGCTGTATCGGGAGGAGTTGTACCACGCCGCCTCCGACATCGACGGCGCCGCCGAGCTGCACCTGCGCAAGCACCGGACCGGCTCGTTAGGCTGGGTCGACCTCTACCTGTACAAGCAGTGGCTCCGCTTCGAGGACATGGTCGAGGAGTGACCCCGGACGAGGCGGGGCGCGCCGTCACGCTCGACGCGCCCATCCGCCCCGTGCCGTCTGCCGTCCGCCGTCTCCCCCGCTAACTTCCCTCCCTCCCGTTCCCGATCGACGCATGGCTGGCCACAGTAAATGGAAGCAGATCAAGCACTACAAGGCGGCGGCTGACGCCAAGCGCGGCGCCATGTTCACCAAGCTCATCCGCGAAATCACCGTCGCGGCCAAGCAGGGGGGCGGCGACCCGGGCGGAAATCCCAGGCTCCGGACCGCGATCGACACCGCCAAGGCCGCCTCGATGCCGAAGGAGAACATCGAGCGCGCCGTGAAGAAGGGGACGGGGGAACTCGAGGGGGTCGACTACGTCGAGGTGTTGTACGAGGCCTTTGGCCCCGGGGGCGTCGCCCTGATGATCCAGGCCCTCACCGACAACGCGACCCGCACGGTGGCCGAGGTGCGCCACAAGCTCTCGCGCGGCGGCGGCAACATGGGCGCCACCAACTCGGTGTCGTGGATGTTCGAGCGGAAGGGCCAGCTCTATCTCGAGGCGGCGAAGTACGAGGAGGATCCCACCCTCGAGGCCGCGCTCGAAGCGGGCGCCTCGGACTTTGCGCGCGAGGACGACCAGTACGTCGTATCGACCGAAGTGGCCGCCTTTCACGCCGTGAAAACCGCGCTCGAAGCCAAGGGGATCGTCCCCACCGAGTCCGAAATCGCCTGGATTCCCAAGCAGACCGTGCGCGTCGAAGGCGCGGACGCGCAGGCGCTGATCAAATTGATCGAGGCGCTCGAGGAGCTGGACGACGTGCAGAAGGTCGACGCCAACTTCGACATGGACATGTCGGAGCTCGCCGCGGCCGACTGACCCCGGCCACGGTGCTCATCCTCGGCGTCGACCCGGGCACGGCCATCACCGGCTACGGCCTCGTGCGCCTCGGGGATCGTGGGACCCCGCGACTCGTCGAGTGCGGGGTCATCCGGACGAAGCCGCGCGACCCGCTCGCCGCCCGGCTGCTCGAGATCTCCACGGCCATGCAGGAGATCATCGCGCGCTTCCGCCCCGACGCCCTCGCGGTCGAGGACATCTTCTACGCACGAAACGTCCGGACCACCGTCGTGCTGGGTCATGCTCGCGGCGTGATCCTCCTCGCCGGCGCCCAGGCCGGGCTCGACGTCCACGAATTCCCGCCGGCCGAGATCAAGAAGGCCGTGACGGGAACCGGTGGCGCGACCAAGGAACAGGTGCAGTTCATGGTCGCGCGACTCCTGCGCCTGGCCTCGCCACCAAACCCGGCCGACGCGTCCGACGCCGTCGCTGTCGCGCTGACGTTGTCCATGCGGGCGCACCTCCTCGCGCGTCCGATCGCCACCGCCGCATGCTGACCCTGGTCGCGGGCACCCTCGTCACGCGCGAGCTGGACCGGGTGGAAGTCATGACCGCAGGTGGCGTGGGGTACGCGCTCGCCATCCCGCTCGGCACCTTCGAGGCGCTGCCCCGAGTTGGGGAGAAGGTCACCCTGCACACGCACCTCGTCGTGCGCGAGGATGAGTGGCAGTTGTACGGATTCGCGACCGCCTTCGAGCGACGCGTCTTCCAGCGACTGCTCGGTGCCACCGGCGTGGGGCCGGCCCTCGCCCTCGGCATGCTCTCGACGCTCTCGCCGGAGCGCGTGGTGCGCGCCCTCAAGGACAAGGACCTCGGGACCCTGCAGCAGGTGCCGCGGGTTGGGCGCAAGAAGGCCGAGCAGATGATCCTCGACCTGTCGGAGAAGCTCGCCGACCTCGGGGCCGGCGGTGCCACCTCCGCGCGCCCCGAAGGGGCAGGCGCCGACGACGCCATCCGCGCGCTGGTCGCCCTCGGATACTCGACCCAGGATGCCGAGAAGGGGGTCCGCCACGCCCTGGATGCGGCGGCGCCCGGCGCCAGTGCCCCGGAACTCATCCGGCAGGCCCTCGCCCACATCGCGCGCAAGTAGCCCCGTTAGGCGCTTCCGCGGCCCGGTGCCCTTGAGAAGTCGGGTGCGGGCGACAGATTCACCCGCCACCCCTCACCGTGCCAGGCATGCCCGCGCAACGCGCCGCGACGTTCACCGAAAGTGTCATCCGGGAAATGACCCGGGTTGCCGCCCAATACGGGGCGATCAACCTGGCCCAGGGCTTTCCGGACTTCCCGATGCCCGCCCCGATGAAGGAGGCGGCCTGCGCCGCCATCAACGGGGACATCAACCAGTACGCGGTGACCTGGGGCGCCCCCGCCCTCCGCGTCGCGATCGCCGAGAAGTACCATCGCTGGTACGACATGACGGTCGACCCGGACCGCGAGTTGACGGTGACCTGTGGTGCCACCGAGGCGATGGCCGCGGTCTTCCTGGCCCTGATCGATCCGGGGGACGAGGTCATCGTCTTCGAGCCGTTCTACGAGAATTACGGGCCGGACGCGATCCTGGCCGGCGCGAAGCCGGTCTTCGTCCCGCTGGAATGGCCGGATTGGCGCTTCGACCCCGATAGACTCCGCGCCGCGTTCTCCAACAAGACGAAGGCGATCGTCATCAACACCCCGCACAACCCGACCGGCAAGGTCTTCAACCGCGAGGAACTGAACCTCATCGCCGAGTTGTGCCAGCAGCACGATGTCTGGGCGATCACGGACGAGATCTACGAACACATCCGGTATCACGGCTCGCACCACGTGCTGGCGACGTTCCCGGGGATGCGCGAGCGCACGATCACCATCTCCGGGTTGTCGAAAACGTTCAGCTGCACCGGGTGGCGCCTGGGTTTCGCGATTGCCCCGCCGCGGGAAAGCGTCGCGATCCGCAAGGTGCACGACTTCCTGACGGTGGGTGCCCCCGCCCCGCTGCAGCAGGCGGCCGCCGTCGGGATGGCGTTCGACGTCGAGTACTACAACCACATGGCGCAGGACTACCTGCGGCGCCGTGACCGGCTGTGCGCCCCGCTCGCCGAGGCCGGCTTCAAGTTCACGCCGCCGGACGGCGCGTATTACGTGCTCGCCGACTACTCCGCGTTCAGCGATCGCGGCGACACCGAGTTTGCCATGTGGCTCACGCGCGAAGCCGGGATCGCGACGGTGCCGGGGTCGAGCTTCCACTCCCCGGGCGCGACCGTCCCACGTTACATCCGGTTTGTCTTCTGCAAGAAGGACGACACGCTGGACGCGGCCGCCGAGCGCTTGCTCAAGTTACCGGCGTTGGCCTGAGGACGCGCACGGTCCCCGGCGTCACCCGTGGCGCCGGATCGGACAGCAGTCGCCGCTCGAACTCCTCGGGCGGCACCGCGCGGGAGAAGAAGTAGCCCTGCCCCAGCTCGCACCCCAGCGCGGTGAGCCCATCGCGCTGCTCGAGGCGTTCGATCCCCTCGGCGATCGTCTCGATGCCTAACGTCTTGCCCAGGGCGATGATCGCGCGGGCCAGCACGGGATCCTTGTTGGCCACGGCCACGGAATCCACGAACGTGCGGTCGATCTTCAGCACGTCGATCGGGAACTGCTGCAGGTAGCCCAGGGAGGAGTAGCCGACGCCGAAATCGTCGATGGCGAGCTTCACCCCCAGGGCCTTCAGCTCACGCAGCGTCTCGAGGGTTTCCTCGGAACGCCGCATGAGCACGCTCTCGGTGATCTCGAGGGTCAATGCCCCGGGGAGGAGTGCACTGTCGCGCAGCGCCGTCGAGACATCGGTGACCAGCGCTGGTTCCTGGAAGTGGCGCCCGGAGAGGTTCACCGAGAGCCGCATCTCCGCAGCCCGGGCCGATGATCGACGCCAGATCGCCGCCTGTTCGCAGGCTTCCTGCAGGACCCGTCGCCCCACGGGAACGATCAAGCCGGTTTCTTCCGCCATCCCCACGAAGCGCGTCGTGGGAATGTGCCCGCGCACCGGGTGCGTCCAGCGCACCAGCGCCTCGGCGCCGTACAGCCGGCTGTTCGCGAGGTGCACGATCGGCTGGTACTCCACCGAGATCTGGTCCCCACCAACACTCGCCCGCAGGTCGGCCTCGAGCTCGAGCCACTCCACAAGTTCGGCGTGCATCGCGGGTTGATAGACGGCGTGGCCACCCTTCGCACGCGACTTCGCGAAGTACATCGCCAGGTCCGCATTGCGGAGCACCTCGTCCGGGGTGAGCCCGGCGGAGATCTCGGCGATCCCCGTGCTCACGCCAACGAACACCTCGCGCCCCTGGATGGTGAACGACCCCGCCACGGCGTGCGCGATGCGCCCGGCGATCGTTTCCGCATCGCTCATCCC
>JAEUJK010000102.1 GCA_016794735.1 Gemmatimonadota bacterium
CTCGTGGTCCAACAGCGGCTCGCGCGCCACCATCAATCACTCCACCACGGTCACGATGGGCGCGGCGCAGCTCCGGATCCGCGATGCCGCGGGCACGATCGTGTACGACCATGCGCTGGTCCCGAGCCTGAATGAAGCCACGGCCGCTGGCACGTCGGGCACCTGGAGTATTGAGGTGCGCCTGACCACGTACTCAGGTACGCTGAACTTCCGGGCGCAGAAGCTCTAGGCACGGGGTAGCACAAGCACCGGGCCGGCGGTGCTTGGGGGCCTCAGGTGCCGACGTTTCCCGGTCCCTCAGCCATGGGCCCCCGCGGGGCACGAAAGGCCAGCCGCTCAAAACCCACCGCGGCGATGGCTCCCGTCGCATACATGAGGAGATCCACGAGGTCGGCCGTGCGGCCAAACACGGGCATGTCGAGGTACTGCAGGAGTTCGACGGTCACACCAACGAGGAACACGGCAGTCGCGCGCACGACCGGCCGGCGAAGCGTCGGCACTTCCTCCAGTCCAACCCCAAGCAGCAGGACCAGCGCGAACGGAAGGACAAGATCGATCAGGTAGCCGGTGACGAAGCCGCGCAGTGGGCCCTGGTAGTCCGGCCCCGTGACGAGATGCAGCGCCGCCGCGATCAGGCAGATGGCGACAACAACCGGCTTACGTCTCACAGCTCCATCGATGCAGCGCCGCTGCGTGATATCGATCGATCAACCAGCGCTCACCCTCACGGACGAACACGATGGTCTCGAGGAAGTCCGCCTGACACCCCTTCTCGTCCTTCCCGCGCGACGTCTCATGGTTCTTCAGCGTCGTCCATGCCACATCGCCCACGATGCGGGTCCGCCAATCACTGAAGGCGTACGTCCACTTCGCTTCCGTGCCACCCGCCTTCAGCCGGGCGACCAGCTCCGCACCGGAGAGTGGAAGGGTGTCCTCCAGGAGCAGGAACTGCGGCGTGAGCTGCGCGACGATTCCGGCGGAGTCGCCCGCCTGCATGGCCGGATACCACTTGTCGAGCGTTCCGTGCATCGCCGCCGAGTCGGCCGCCGCATTGGTTGGCGCGCGGAGCGCCGCAGCACCCTGCGTCGCACCCGTGTCGCTGGGGGGAACCTGCGAGGAGCACGCAGCAACGGCCAGAAGGGCAACTGTGCAGAGACGCATACACTCCATTCTCGTCGATGGTGATCGGGACGCGCTATCTCGGCGCCACTCTGTATCCGTACAATGCGCGCCCATTGCCGTCGCCAGCAACCTAACGGTGTGCGCGCCGTGCGGGTGCGACCGACGGGGTGGACCCAAGCCTCAGATCCCTGGAACCAAGGCCTATCGTACTTGTCACCCCCGTCCCGTCACGCTCCGATACCCAGCCGCGAGGCGAATCAGCTCACGATGCACGAGCACCTGGCCGTTGGTCACCTCGCCGCGGGCGGTGACCTCCAGCATCGCCTCGCCGATCGAGTTGGCCTCGATGCTGATCTTGGTTGGCAGGAAGATCGGGTTCGTCAGCCGGTAGCGCGTGCCGAAGTCGGCGTTGCCTTCCACGGGCGCCACCCCGGCCGGCCGATAGGACACCACCGTCACC
>JAEUJK010000118.1 GCA_016794735.1 Gemmatimonadota bacterium
CCGGCGTCGGTTCCACCGTCAATATGCCGCCACCCAGCGCGCGGCCCGCACCACGTCACTCGCCTGCGGCAGCACGAAGTCCTCGAGCTGCGGCGCGTACGGCAACGGAATATCGTGCGCGGTCACCCGCATGATCGGCGCATCCAGCCAGGCAAAGGACGACTCACTGATCCGGGCGGTGATTTCTCCCGCGATCCCGCCGGTCCGGGTGTCCTCGTGGACCACGAGGACCCGGTTGGTCTTGCGGACCGTGGCCTGGATGGCCTCGTCGTCGAGCGGGGCGAGCGACCGCAGGTCGAGGACCTCGACCGAGAGGCCGTCCTCGCGCTCCAGCTGCTCGGCCGCCTCCAGTGCCTTCCAGACCGTGGCCGCGTACGTGATGATCGACAGGTCCTTCCCCTCGCGGGCGATCCGCGCCTTGCCGATCGGCACGGCGCCGTCCCCCGCGGGGAGTTCACCCTTGATGCGACGGTAGAGGTACTTGTGCTCGAAGAAGAGCACACAGTCCTCGTCACGAATGGCCGACTTCATCAGGCCGTATGCGTCCGCGACCGTCGACGGATAGACGACCTTGAGGCCGGGGGTGTGGATGAATCCGGCTTCCGGGTTCTGCGAATGGAATGGACCGCCCCGGACATACCCGCCGCTGGGCCCGCGTACCACCATCGGGCACGGGAGGAAGGCGCGGTACCGCGCCGTGGCGACGTAATTCGTGAGGATGTCGTACGCGTTGGCAATGAAGTCGATGAACTGCATCTCAACGACCGGACGCATCCCCATGTGCGCCGCGCCAGCCGCCGCGCCCACAATGCCGATCTCCGAGATCGGCGAGTCGATCACGCGTTCGTCGCCGAACTTCGCCGCGAGTCCCTCGGTCACCTTGAAGGCGCCGCCGAATGCGCCGATGTCCTCGCCGATGCAGAAGACGCTCGGGTCGCGTTCCATCTCGTCAAAGAGGGCCTGCCGGATCCCCTCGAGGTAGGTGATCTCGGTCATGCGCCCTTCTCCCCGGATTTCACGTCCCAGGTGCCCCATCCCTCGGCGCGTTCGTTGCGCTCGACGGCGGCGCGCGTTCCCTCGCGGAACCACAGCGGCGTCTCGGCCGGCGGGTCGGCGTACACGCCGATCAGCCCGTCGTGCGGCTCCGGCGGCGGCGACTGCTCGGCGATTTCCGTTGCGGCATCGACCTCATCGCGCACGCGGGCGTCGACCGGCTCGATCTCCGAGAGCGCAAACCCGAGCTGTTCCTGAAGCACGCGGTGGTACCGATCGAGCGGGTCGTTGTTGGCGGCCCACCATTCGATCTCCCCATCGGGCACGTACGACTGGTTGTCGTGCTCGGCGTGACCTTTCCGTCGGTAGGTGACGAGTTCCACGAGCGTGACACCACCGCCGGAACGCGCGTGGTCGACCGCGGTCTTCGTCACGTCGTAGACGGCGAGCACGTCGTTCCCGTCGGCCTGGAGCCCCGGGACACCGTAGCCGGCGGCCTTGTCGACCATCTGCTTGGCCGCGGTCTGCTTCCACGTCGGCGTGGAGTACGCGTACTGGTTGCTCTCCACGATGACCACCAGCGGGCACTTCTGCACCGCGGCGAGGTTGATCCCCTCGTGGAACGCCCCCGTCGACGTCGCGCCGTCGCCGACGTACACCAGGCCGACGCGATCCTGCCCGCGCATCTTGAACGAGAGGGTGACGCCGGCCATCACCGGGACCATGTCGCCTAACGGCGAGATCTGGCCGATGAAGCCGCGATCGAGGTCACCGAAGTGGATGTTGAGCTCGCGGCCGCGGGTGGGCGAGTCGCCCTTCGCCATGTACTGTCGCAGGATCTCCAGCGGCGTGGCGCCCTTCACGAGCATCGCGCCCATGTTGCGGATGAGGGGCGACATGATGTCGCGCCGCTCGAGCGCGAAGCACGAGCCGACCGCATCGGCTTCCTGGCCCAGCGAACGGAAGAGGCCACCGACGACCTTGGTCTGCCGGTAGAGCGCCACGAGACGCTCCTCGAGCGTCCGCGTGAGGCGCATCCAGTAGTACAGCTCGAGCTTCTGTTCGCGGGTGAGGAGGTCCGACGGCCGGGGTGCCGCTCCCGTCGTGCGACGCCGCCGATCAGGCGTCGTCGTGCCCTGTCGACCGCCGTCCGCCGTCTGCCGTCGCGCCATTCAGTACGCGGCCTCGAGCTGGTGGCGGGTGTCCTCGTGCCGGTGGAGCCCCACGAAGAACTTCTTCACGTTGCGGTCCACGCGGCTCTCGCCCATCTGGTCCGTGTGCACCTCGACGAAGGTGTAGTGCCCACCCTCGGGGCGCGCGGTGAGGCGGACGTGGGCCACGACTTCCGGCGTCCCGACCACGCCCTTGAAGACGCGCTCGCGCGGCCCCTGGCTCGCGGCGGTCAGCCCCAACCCGGCGAAGAAGGCATCGGCCGCGGCGATGACGTCGGCGGGTGCCATGTGCGTGCGATAGAAGTGACGCATGCGATCAATTCCTGGCTTTCGTGGTTTCCTCGCCGGGGGCACGCTCGGGATAGACCTCCTGCATCCAGTCCTGCACGCGCTGCAACGCCTTGGTGGAGTCGCGGCGGAACTGGAGTCCCACCGCCCACGACCCGGCCGTCACGAACATGAGGTTGGTGCTGTAGGTGCCGAGCTCCGGCTCCTTGACGAACCCGTTGTTGATGCTCTTGCGATCCTCGTTGGTGGCGAAGATGCGGCCCTCGCCCCCCTCGATCGGTTCCCCGCTCTCCTTGTCCCGCACCACCACGCGGAACTTCACCGGTTCCAGCGCGTGCGGCGGGGCGGGATCCAGCCACACCTGGATGAAGAGGTCCTCGGTATACAGCCGCTGGTGCGGCCGGTCGCCGGTGGGCGCACAGCTCCAGGTCAGGAGTGCGAGTCCCGCGGCGACGAGGCGTCTCATGAGGCGTAGTACTCCAGGCCGAGGTGGGTGATCTGCTCCTCGCCCATCAGGTGACGGAGCGTGTTCTTGAGCTTCGTCTGCTGGATGAAGAGGTCATGCTCGGGCTGCAGGCCCGGGGCGGCCATCGGGCTCTTGTAGTAGAACGAGAGCCACTCCTGGATCCCCTTCATGCCCGCGCGCATGGCGAAGTCCGAGAACAGCGCGAGGTCGAGGACGATCGGCGCCGCGAGGATCGAGTCGCGGCACAGGAAGTTGACCTTGATCTGCATCGGGTAGCCCATCCACCCCACGATGTCGATGTTGTCCCAGCCTTCCTTGTTGTCGCCGCGCGGCGGGTAGTAGTTGATGCGCACGACGTGCGAGAAGTCCTTGTACAGCTGGGGATAAACTTCGGGCTGCAGGATGGTGTGCAGCACGGACAGCTTGGACTCTTCCTTCGTCTTGAACGAGGCCGGGTCATCGAGGACCTCGCCATCGCGATTGCCGAGGATGTTGGTCGAGTACCAGCCAGCGAGGCCGAGCATGCGCGCCTTGAGCCCCGGCGCGATCACGGTCTTCATCCAGGTCTGGCCGGTCTTGAAGTCCTTGCCGGAGATCGGGACGCCGCGCTCGTTGGCGAGCTGGATGAGGGCCGGGGTGTCCACGGCGAGGTTCGGCGCGCCGTTGCAGTACGGCACGCCCTCCATGATGCACGCCCAGGCGTACAGCATCGACGGGGCGATGTCGTCATCGCTGGCGTCCATCGCCGCCTCGAAGGCGGCCACGGTCGCGTGCTTCGGGCCGGGCTTGATGAACGCCTCGGTGGACGCGCACCAGACGGCGACGAGCCGGTCGCACCCATTCTTCGCCTTGAAGTCGCGGATGTCCTGGCGGAGCTGCTCGGCCAGGTCGCGCTTGCTCTTCCCCGTCTTGACGTTGGTGGTGTTCGTCAAGCGCGTGACGTACTTCGAGTCGAAGACCGCCTTCATCGGCACGATCGCCTTGAGGAAGTCCGCCATCGGCTCGAGGTCCTTGTCCTCCAGCACCCCGGCCTTCTTCGCGGCCGTGTAGGCGTCGTCGGCAATCGGGTCCCAGGCGCCGAACACGACGTTATTCAGGTCGTAGAGCGGCACGAAGTCCTTGATGAGGGGCGAGCGCCCTTCCGTGCGCTTGCCGAGGCGAATCGTCGCCATCTGCGTCAGCGACCCGATGGGCGCGGACCATCCGCGGCGGACACTCTCCACGCCGGCAATGAACGTGGTGGCCACGGCACCGAGCCCCGGGGTCAGGATCCCGAGCTTGCCGGTCGCCGGCTGGATGGAAACGCGAGGCGTTGAGGAAGAACCCTGCACGATGGATGGACTCCGAGTGTCGACTAACGAGGAAGAGTCGCTGCCGGGGCGGCGACAGGTGAAGGCGCCACCGCGGGCGCCGCGTCCGCGACCCCCTCGGGAACGCGGCTGGTAACGCGATAGACGTACGCGATGCGCTGGATCGCCGTGATCCAGGCGGTCAGCGCCAGCAGGATGCAGATCCCGATGAGGACCCAGCCGTTCAGCGCGAGGCCAAAGAAGGCCTGCGGGGCCGACAGGAGCACCACGCGCTCGGGGCGCTGCAGCATCCCGACCTTGGCGTCGATGCCGAGGCTCTCCGCGCGGGCGCGCGTGTACGACGTGAGGAAGGTGCCGATGATCCCCATCAACAACACGCCAACCATCGGCGTCGAGGTCCACGACGGCACGGAGTGGTGCACGTCGTTGCGCGCAAAGAAGATCACGAGGCCACCGAGGACCGCACCGTCGGCCACACGATCGAGGGTCGAGTCGTAGAAGGCGCCGAAGACGGTCGAACGTCCGGTGCGACGGGCGACGGTCCCATCGAGCACATCGAACAGGGCGGTCAGCCCCAGGGTCCAGCCCGCAATCGAGATGTGCCCCGTCGCGTAGATCACCCCCGCGGTCATCGCCCACAACGTGCCGATCGTTGTGATCGTGTTGGGGCTGACGCGGCGCTCCACCATCCAATCGGCGACCGGGGCTATTACGCGCAGGTATCCGCGCTTAATCGCTTCCCAGAATGAGACCATGGTGGGGAGAACGTGGGGGGCCGACGGCCCCTTGGCGCCGGGACGCGCCGCGGGGGTCGAAAATCGAGAGAAGTCCGTGAAACTACGGGGTTTAGTGCCCCTGAACAACCCGCGACGCTAGGGGACCCGCCAGTCCACCACACCCGTCAGGCCGACCCCGTCCCTCGTGTACGAACGGCTCCCATCGGCGAGGGCCGCGCGGAGCCGAACCGCCGTCCCCGCCGCGACACCGTTGACCGTCAGCACCGCCGTCGTGTTCGACGGCACCGACCCGATCGGGAACTCCGTACCCCCCGGCGGCGTGACATACACCGTCACCGACTGCGACGTGGCGTTGGTAACCTTGATCGTGCTCGGCGTCGCCGACGGGCTCGTGGGCGTGGTGACCACCACCTTGCGGGAACAGGCCAGCGGGGCGAGCAGCAGGGCTGCCAGGAGGAGTCGTCGCATGGGGCTCGGGAGCTTGGGAGGGGCGATGGATCCTGTGCCCAAGTTATACTCTCCACTCCCCGTCGCTGCTCCACGGATTCCCCGCCGACCGATGATTCCTCGTCTCCCGCGTCGTGCCGCCGCCCTGGGCCTGCTCGCGCTCGCCTGCCGGGCGCCCGCCCAGATCCCGGCTGCCCCTGACCTGTCGATGGCTCCCGACGCCGACCTGGTGGCGCGAGGGGTGGAAGCGGGC
>JAEUJK010000149.1 GCA_016794735.1 Gemmatimonadota bacterium
CATGGGATCACAGGACGAGCAGTGCGCCAGCTCGGCCTCGTACAACGTTCCGTCCGTCGGCAGGGTGATCTCGCGCGTATCGCGCGCCTCCTGCCCGATCTTCGGCCCGCCCTTCAGGATGTTGTCGAGCGCCTTCTTGAGGTTGGCCGACAGGTCGCCCGTATCGTCGATGCGGCGCCAGTCGCTCTGCGCGCCGAGGCGCCACTCGATCAGCACCACGCGGGTCACCAGCTGGTACACCTCGAGCACCCGCCGCACGAAGTACGTCACGGCGTAACACGGGTTCTCGTTCCTGAGCAGGCGTTGCGTGGTCTCGCGATGTTCGGCGTCCTCGAAGGTGCTCACGACAATCGAACGCTCCGCCTCCACCGCCTGCGAGGCCGTTACCGCGAACTGCGAGAAGGACTCCGACGTGGCACTCGCCGTGGCGCCCGTGGCGAATCGCGTCTCCGCCGACGACGAGCGATCGAGGGAGCCGGACGGTGCCCCGAAGAATCCGGCAAGCCCTCCACCGATCGACAGCGACGAATCCGTGGCGGACCGCGTCTCGAGCAGCGTGTTGGCGTAGGACGACGTGCTGGTCGATCGGCGATTCTGCGAGAGCGCACTGACCGTCTGGCGGAAACTTGCGTGCACCGAGACCCGCTGCGTCTCCTGTCGCGTGCGACGGAAGCGGTCGAACTCGTAGAGGCGCACCTCCTCGCCCGGGATGAGCGTGGTGGAATACAGCAACGGACCCTGCTGGCGCCCCTTGAGCCGCAGGCAGTGTTCGTACGTGACCCGCACCTGCAGTCGTTCATCGCCGAAGATGCGCGACTCGAAGAAACTCATGCAGCGATCATGGGGCAGCCACGGCACGTGCGCCGGCCCCTGGCATCCGTCGTGGACGTCGCCGACACAGCCGCCGCCGCACCCTGCGCAATCCGCGTCGTTCTCGGCGCCATGTGTGTGTGGTGATGTACCCATCATCCCCTCCGCTCGGTTGGACGCGGACCGTTCCGCGCTCCTGCAGTGTGGGGGGGCGCGCCCGCGCAGAACACTGTGGGATTCCGTCATCCCGGGCTCGACCGTGCGTCGGCTGCCGCGGCGCACACCCCGGGCCCGCCCCGGGCCATGGCACCCGCACGTGAGACACGCCTCATCTGCGCGCACTCGTCAGGCTCCCCGCTCCATTGTCGCCCTGCATTCCGCGGTTGCCCATTCCAGTTGAATGCGCTATCCGTGTGGCGTGAACATCGCGCGCGAACGCGACCTGCCCCGCTGGGCCGACGACCCGATCGGCAGTCGTCACCGTCGCCAGGTGCTGCAACAGGTGTTGCTCGCCCTGATCGTCCTGTTTGCCCTGAATGCCGTGGTTCGCCTGGCGATGGATCCGGCGTACCAGGTGCCGTGGCCCGCGTACGGCGTCCTGCTGGCGGCCCTGCTGGCGAATGCGCGCGGTTACGTCACGATCGCGAGCGTCATCACGGTCCTCTTGCCCCCCGCGTTCCTCGCGGCCGCCTTCCTCACGGCGTCCCCGCAGCGCCATCCCGTCGTGCTCGCGTACATGCTGGTCGACGTGCTCCTCGCGAGCATCCTGCTGGGGGGAACGGCCACGGTGGCGATGGGGGCGCTCAACATCGGCGTGTTGCTCCTCCTGAATGCCGTGAGCCCGGTCGTGCATGACAGCGGGGTCGTGAACGCCATGTTCCTGCTCTTCGTCATGACCACCATCCTCATGGTGTTCGGCCTGCGCATGCGCGCCCGCCTCGAGGCGGAACGCGATGCGGCACTGGTCGAGAGCAACACCCGCATGTCGGTGATGCTCGAGTCGGCGATGGACGCGATCATCACCCTGGACACCCGGGGGCACGTGGCCGACGTCAATCCGGCGGCGTTGCGCATCTTTGGGTACACGCGGGAGCAGATGGTGGGCCATGACATGGCCGACCTCATCATCCCCGGCGCGTTTCGCGCGCGCCACCGGGAGGGACTGGCGGTGGTCGCCGCCACCGGGATCAGCAACCTCGCGGGCCAGCGCCTGGAACTCCGGGCCCTCCGCGCGGATGGCACGTCCTTTCCGTGCGAGCTGACGTTTGCGATCGCCCAACTCGGCTCGGGGATGATGTTCACCGGCTTCGTTCGTGACTTGAGCGAGCGCGAGGCGGCGTCGGCCCGCGCAGCCGCCCTCGAGGAGCAACTCCGCCAGTCGCAGAAGATGGAGGCCATCGGGCAGCTCGCCGGCGGCGTCGCCCACGAGTTCAACAACATGCTGCAGGTGATCACCGGCTTCCTCTCGCTCGCCGTGGAGGACCTCAAGGCCAAGGCGCCGGAAGCCGTGAACGACCTCACGCAGGCCACCGACGCCGCGATGCGGGCCAGCGACCTGACGCGGCGGCTCCTCGCCTTCTCGCGGCGCCAGGTGTTGAACCTCGAGGTCGTCAACTTCAACGAGGCACTGTCCGCCAGCCTCACGCTGATTCGCCGCACCCTCGCCGAGCAGATCGAGCTCGAGTTCCATCCCGGCGCCTTCCTGCCGACCGTGCGCCTCGATCGCTCGCAGCTGGAGCAGGTGGTGCTCAACCTGTGCCTCAACGCCCGGGACGCGATGCCGGACGGTGGTCGACTCATCCTCGAGACCGAGGTGGTGGACGTCCCCGAATCGTTCGTGGCCGATCACCCGTGGGCCCAACCCGGGACCTACGTCGCCTTGGTCGTGGCCGACAGCGGCGCCGGCATGGAGCCAGAGGTGGCCGCCCACATCTTCGAGCCGTTCTTCACGACCAAGGGGCTGCGCGGCGGCTCGGGGCTCGGCCTGGCCGTCGTGTATGGCATCGTCGAGCAACACCGGGGCTTCATCCGCGTGGATACCGCCCCCGGCGAGGGAACGTCCTTCCGTGTCTACTGGCCGGTGTCCGGGGAGGAAGCCACACCGCGGCCCACCAGGGACTACGAAGTGGTCACCGGCGGGACGGAGACCCTTCTCGTGGCCGAAGACGCGGACGCCATTCGCGAACTCATCACGCGCGCCGCCACCAACGCCGGCTACCGGGTCATCTCGGCGAGGGACGGACGCGAGGCGAGTGCGCGCCTGGCCGAACACCGTGACGAGATCGACATGGTGGTGCTGGACATGGTGATGCCGCGCCTGAGCGGTCGCGGGGCGCTCGAGGAGATGCGCAGGCTGCGTCCCGACCTGCCCTGCCTCTTCCTCTCCGGGTACAGCGCCGCAGAGGTGACCGAGGAATGGCTGCGCGCGCACCATTGTCGGCTCATGCTCAAGCCGGTCACGCCGCAAGCACTCCTGCGCGCCATCCGGGCGACCCTCGACAATCGCGTTCGGACGACCTGATTTCCGGGGCATGCGCTCTGATGCCCTGCCCCTCGTCCTCATCCGCCGATTTCTCGGCGTGGTGTTCATTGCCTACGGGCTCGTCAAGTTGTTCGGGGGCCAGTTCGTCTATTCGGACTGGACCATCACGCGCAGCACGGCGAGCGGGCCATTCCTCGTGTGGGCGTTCTACGGGTTCTCGCCTGCCTACGCGAAGTTCATTGCCTTGTGCGAGCTGATCCCGGGCATCCTGCTGCTGTTCCCTCGCACCGCCTTCGTCGGCGCCGCTGCCCTGTTCCCGGTCGCATTGAACATCACGGTGATGGACTTCGCGTACGGATTCCCCGGGGTGAAGTATCTCGTCGCGATCTACACGGCCTTGCTCGCCCTGTTGCTCTGGGTCGAGCGCGAGAAGCTCTGGATGATGTTCGCCTCACGAGAGCGTGTGCAGGCGGCCTTCGCCACCGTGGGCAACGTCAGCGTCGCCCCAGCCCCAGAGCGATCGAAGGCGGTGCTTTGGGCCATCCGCGTCGTCTCGACCCTCTTCATCCTCTGGGTCGCGAACATGATCGTGGAGGCATCGACCGAAGGCCCCGAACCGCGCGCGATCGCTGCCGCCGCCACGCGTGGTGACTCCCTGGTCCTCAAGCGCTCACGCCTCACCGGACAGTCCGGGATCGGACGCACGGCCATCGTTCACCTGCGCACCAGCACCGACACCAGCGTCGCTGCCACGGTGTACCTCACGCGCCCCATGGGCTTCGTACCGTGGCGCGTCGATTCGATGAAATAGCGCGGCGACGCGAGGTTCGACGGTGGGAAAACATCGAGGGGCAGGAAGGCGATGGTCGCCCTCCTGCCCCTCGTTGCACGTGATGCAGTGCCTTACGCGCTCCGGTTCAAGCAGCCGGTGAACTTGGAGTTGTTCTTCTCCGAGATCGGGATGACGATGTTGACGTCGGTCCCGCGCGTGAGGTTGTCCTTGTGGTACGCGCCCGTGGGGAACACGGTCTCGGCGCCGCGCTGGTACTGCCGCACCATGCGCCGCAGGTCGCCGACGCGACGCGCCTGCCCGAAGAGGGCAAAGGCACGTTCACGGAACAGGAGGTCCACCCGAGCCGCCTGGCTGCCCGGATCGGTCGGAGCGCTCATGCTGTACGGCGCGCGGGCCTCACCCAGCTTCGAGAGGAACAGCGCCGTGTTGCCGGCCTGCAGGGCCGCCTCGGCCTCGATCAACCGCGCCTCGACGCCACTGCCGATCTTCACCGAGTGGCCAAACGCGTTGAAGCCGCGGAAGAACCAGGCTGGCGTCCGCTGGTCGAACACGGACGGGGCGCCCGTGCCATCGACCGGAACCCGCGGATCGTTGGCCGTGGCGAAATTGAGGCCGTTCGTGCCCTCGTTGTTCCCGACCAGCAGGCCCTGCACGTTGTACGAGTAATTGAAGACCAGGCTCTGCTGCCGCGGCGTCGCGGTGCCGTGCTGCAGCCGGTAATCAAAGCTCGTCGGCACCGTGGCGACGGCGGCAGCCGCCGCCGCGAACTGCCCCTGGTTGAGCAACGCGCGGCCCTTGAGCAAGTTCGCCAGGTTCCGCGACTTGGCATCGATGCCGGTCGCCGCGAGTGCGGCATCCATCTTGGCCGCGGCGCTCTGCATCAACTGGGTCGTGGTCTGCGGATCGCCGTACACCAGGTCAGGCTCCGCCGTGGAGATCGGTGCCCCCGAGCAGTACGACTCGCCCAGTACGAGGTTGATCATCCCGGACATGGCCAGCATTTCGGCTTGCCGTCCGTCGCTGGCCCCAGCGGCCTTCAGCGCGGCCGCGGCACGGTCAGCCGAGGCGCGAGCGCGGTGCTGGTCGATGTACGTCTGCAGCCATGCGCCGTTCTGCTCGCGCACACTGCGGAGGTCCATCTCGCGGAGTTCTGGCGGCGTCGCACCAAACGCGAACTCGTCGCTCAGGTATCCGACCGCCATGATCATGCCGAGGCCCGCGCCGCCACCGTTGCCGCCCGAAATGGCCACGGTGAGGTCGCCTAACGCGCCGGCGTAGAGTGCGGCCGCGCCTTGCAGGCTGCCGGCCAGCGCCCCCGGGGAGATCTGGTCAGGCCGATCGGCCTTGAGCAGCCGATCGGTGGAACACGCCGCGAGCAAGGTCGCGGCCAGCGTGGCGCCGGTGAGGCGCGCGCCACGCGCAAACATCGCCGATTGCTTCCTGGGATGCATGGTGGTGGCCATTAGTAGTTGAGGTTGATGCGCACGAGGAACTGCCGGGGCTGGGCCTGCTGCACGAAGTTGTAGTTCGCGGCATCAGCACCCTGCGTGGTGTTTTCCGGGTCCCAGCTGTTGAAGTCCGTCTTCAGCCACAGGTTGCGGCCCGTGAACGTCACCGTCGCGCCGCTCGCCTTGAGCAGGCTGGCCATGCGCGGGGTGAGCGTGTACGAAACGGACGCCTCACGCAGGCGCATGAAGTCCGCCTTCTCGCCGTAGGCGCCGAACGCGCGCGGGCCGGCGACGGCCTTGGCCTGCTCCTCGAGGTCGAAGCCCTTCACGTGGAGCGCCGCGCAGTTCTGCACGAACGCGCACTGGAAGAGGTTG
>JAEUJK010000164.1 GCA_016794735.1 Gemmatimonadota bacterium
GTCTATGGATCGCGTGCCGGCAACGGCGTCATCCAGGTGACCACGAAGAGCGCCAAGAATGCGCGTCAGGGGACGCGGTTCAACGTGCGGAACGAATTCGGCTTCAACGACATCGCCGGTGAGTTCCCGCTCGCGAAGGGCCACTTCCTGATGATGGACCCGACCAACAAGCGGTTCTGCGCGCGCGCGACCAACGCCGCGACCGGGTTGATCAACGGACAGGCGCAGTGCTGGCGGACGATGGACTTCGAGGAAGAAGCCCTTCGCATCAATGAAGGGGGCGGCGCGTTCGCGCTGGGCCCGAACCTCTTCCAGTACGACGGCGGTATCGCGCTGTCGCTCTCCAAGCCGCAGCTCCGCGGCCTGTTCCAGTCCGGCTACTTCCCGCGTTCGTATGACCCGATCGCGGCGGCCACCACGAACGGCCTGTTCAACACGGCCACGCTGGAGATGACCGGCAAGTTCAACAACACCGGTGTCTTTGCCAGCGCCTCGCAGCTCCGCCAGCAGGGGGCGGTGGAGTACCTCGACGGGTACACCCGCAACACGTTCCGGCTGAACGCGGACCAGCAGATCAACGACAAGTGGACGACGCAGCTGAACACGTTCTACTCGAACAACGTCCTGTACCCGGACGGCGAGTTCTTCCGCCTGACGCGTGTGCCGGCCGGCGTGGACCTGCAGCGCCGCGATTCGTTCGGTCGTTTGTTCGTCCGGTCGAACCCGCTGAACCAGGGTGACCAGAACGCGAACCCGCTGTACTGGAACGAGGCGAACCAGGGACGGACCGATACGGACCGCTTCCTGGCGTCGAACACGACGCGCTTCGCCGCGGCGAGCTGGCTCGATTTCGAGGCGAATGCGAGCTATGACCGTCGCCGCCAGAGCGGCTTCTTCCAGCAGGATCGTGGATACCGCGTGACGACGTCCACGGGCACGACGGGCATCGGTAACCGCAGCGAGTCGTCCTCGCTCGACGACAACATCAACATGTCGGTGCAGGGCACGGCGCGGAAAAGCAACTTCCTGCTGAACGGGATGGATGCCCGCCTCAACGCGCGGTACGCGTATGAGCAGCAGACCGGATCGAGCATCTCCTCCTCGGGGACGCAGCTGGCGATCCCGGGGCTGGGCACGCTGAACAACGTGACCTCGAACCAGGCGGTCGGCAGCGGCAAGGAGACGGTTCGCGCGGTCGGTGGCGTGCTCGGCGGCGCCCTCGACTACAAGGGCCGCTACATCATCGACGGTCTCGTGCGTCGCGACGGCTCGTCGCTGTTTGGCGAGAACAATCGTTGGGCGACGTACTATCGCGGCTCGTTGGCGTGGCGCCTGTCGGATGAAGCGTGGTGGCCGGCGAAGGAAGCTGTCAACGACTTCAAGCTCCGCGCCTCATACGGTACGGCCGGTGGGCGTCCGCGCTTCTCCGCTCAATACGAGACCTTCACGATCGGCACCGGTGGCGCCGTGACGGCGCAGGCCCTGGGCAACAAGGACCTCCGTCCGGAATACACCACCGAGCAGGAGTACGGGCTCGACGCCGAGTTGTTCGGCAAGTACGGGTTGAACGTGACCTACGCGTATTCGTCGACCAAGGACCAGATCATGCAGGTCCCGCCGTCGGTGTCGTCGGGCTTCGCCTCGCAGTGGAAGAACGCCGGCACGCTCGACAACCACACGTGGGAAGTGTCGGTCAACATCCCGGTGGTGACGACGAACAACCTCACCTGGACTTCGCGCGTCGGCTGGGACCAGACCTACTCGTTCATCACCGAGCTCGGGATCCCCGAGTTCTTCCAGACCACCGAAAGCTCCCGCTTCCGTTTTGCGAAGGGTGAGCGCATCGGCACCGTCTGGGGTCGCTACTTCGTGACGCAGTGCTCGCAGCTGCCGGCGGAGTTCGCGGCCGACTGCGGCGCGGGGAAGAGCTACCAGAAGAACAGCCAGGGGCTGATCGTCTGGACCGGCGCTGGCAACACGGTGAAGGACGGCATCACCAAGAACCTGTGGCAGGCGGTCAACCCGGGGTGCCTGCGTAACGGCGCCGCGACCGGGACGACGGGCGTGCCGAACTGCAAGCTGGCCGGCGGCACGGTCAACGCGCCGTGGGGCATCCCGGAGTACAGCTGGGGCATGCCGATCGTGCTCCGTGACTCGACGGGCAACGCCGTGCTGCAGCGCCTCGGCAACACGCTGCCGAAGCACCGGATCAACATGTCGCACAACATCTCGTACAAGAAGTTCAACCTGTACGGGCTGATCGACATGTCGCTCGGCACCTCGATATTCAACGAGGAGCGTCACTGGTCGTTAGGCGACTTCCAGACGCGCGAGCAGGACCAGGCGGGCAAGTCGGTGGGTGACGCCAAGCCGCTGGGCTACTACTGGCGCACGACGGCCCCGGACAACTCGGCCGGCATCGGCGGGTTGTACGACATCCTCGGGTCGAACAACATCACGACCGAGGACGGCGCCTACACCAAGCTTCGCGAACTCAGCATCGGGTACCAGCTGGGCCGCGTGTTCGGGATCGGGGACGTGAACCTCTCGCTGGTCGGGCGCAACCTGCTCACGATCACGAACTTCACGGGTTGGGATCCGGAAGTCGGCGTGGCTGGCACGAACCTCAACAGCTCGGCGATCACGGCGGTGGCGGCGTACCAGTATCCGCAGATGCGCACGTTCACCTTCACCATCGGGAGCCGGTTCTAGCAACCGGCGGTGGGCGCGACGGAACAACGTCGCGCCCGCCCGCACCCCCTATCCTCGAGTGATCACGATGACGCGTGTGAACTTCCGGCGGCCAGCGGCCGCCTTGCTGGCCCTTGCCGCGGTGGCTTGCGGCGACCAGTTGGTGGTGGAGAACAACAACAACCCGGACGTCGAGCGCGTCTTCGCCGCCGTGGCGACGATCGAGCAGACGATCGGGACCGGGTACCAGCAGTGCCGCAATGCCTACCAGGCCAACACGACCGAGACGCAGTTGCTCGTCATGAGCCTGGAGAGTTATTCGCAGCTCAACAACTTCTCGATGGGCACCCGCGTCGGAATCCCGCGCACGCCGATCGTGAACTCGCGGGGCGGCCCGGGTACCGGTGAGCCGTGGGATACCTACTCGCTGCTGGCCCGCCTGTCGCGCCAGTTGTCGAACGGGATCGGGTCGCTCAACAAGATCAAGACGGAACAGCCCACCCAGGTTCCGTTGGGACTGTATGCTCGCGTGCGCTCCTTCGGTTACTTCGGTGTGGCGTGTGCACTGGGCAACCTGGCGCTGGTCTTCGATTCGACGGGCATCGTCGGACCGGGGATGCCTGGTGACTCGATTCCGCCTTTGAGCGACTACAAGGCGGTGATGAACGTCGCGCTGGCGTACCTCGATAGCGCCGTTAACATCGCGGGTTCGGCCGATGCCGCGAACACGGCGGACGGTGGGTACCCGGCGCCAGCGTCCTGGATGTCGGGCACCTCGCTCACGCGTGACCAGTTCGTCCAGATTGCTCGCCAGATGCGTGCGCGCTTCCGTGCGCAGGTCGCGCGCACTCCAGCGGAACGCGCGGCGGTCAACTGGGACCTCGTCATTGCGGATGCCAACGCGGGTGTAACGGCGGCCATCATGGCGACGATCGGTGGGTCGAGCGGATGGAACATCGGCTTCCAGTCGAGCCAGATGCACGTTTCCGCAGGTTGGAGCCAGATCTCGCCGATGTACTGGGGCATGGCCGACGTGTCTGGCGCGTACGATGCGTGGCTGGCAACGCCGCGCGACAATCGCGCCGCGTTCCTCGTCGTGACGCCTGACAAGCGCTGGCCGCAGGGCAACACACGCGCCCTGCAGCAGGCGGCGTCACCGGAGCCGTCGGCCCACACGAGCTTCCCGTACATCCGGAATCGCTCGACCTCGCTCGACGTTCCGGGCGATCCGTGGGGCACGTCGAACTACGACTACGTCCGCTACAAGTACATCCGGAATGGTGCGAGCACCGGCCCGTGGCCGGAGTTTCGCCCGGAAGAGGCGGCGTTGATCGCGGCCGAGGGCTACATCCGGAAGGGCCAGATTGCGTTGGCCGCGGCGAAGATCGACCCGACGCGCATTCGTGCCGGCCTCCCGGCGCTGAGCGGCGTGGTGGCCTCGCTGACCGATCCGGTGCCGGGTGGCGCGTCGTGCGTGCCGCGCGTGCCGGTGGGACCGAACTTCACGTCCACGGCGTGCGGCAACATCCTCGAGGCGATGAAGTACGAGATGCGCATCGAGATGGCGCACGGTCGCTTTGGCTCGTGGTACTTCGACAGCCGCGGATGGGGTGATCTGGTGACGGGGACCGCCTTCCACTTCCCGGTGCCAAACCAGGAGATGGATGCGCGGCAGAAGCCGTTCTACGACATGGGCGGTGGTGGACCAGGGACGGCGCCGCGCGGGACCTACGGGTTCTGATCCGATGCGGCAGTGGGTGCTGGCGCTGTGTAGTGCGGTCATCGTCTCGGGGTGTTACGTGAACACCCCGGTCGACACGGCCGCGCGTCCACTCGTGTCGGGTGACCGGGTGGCCCTCGATATCTCCGATGCCGGGCGTGTGAGCCTGGGAGACCGCTTCGGGTCCGGCGTCGCGCAGATCGAGGGACGGATCAAGGCGGCCAGTGACCAGACGTTGGCCCTGCAGGTGTTCCGCGTCAGCTACCTGCGCGAGGGTGACTCGCGCTGGGCCGGCGAGGAAGTGGTGCTCGACCGCTCCACTGTTGGACGCACGTACTTCAGGACGTTGTCGAAGAAGCGAACGGCGGTGGCTGCCGCCTCCGTTGGGGGTGCACTGCTGGCGTTCATCGTCACGCGGGCCGTGGTGTCCTCCGGTCGGGAACGGGATCCGGATCCCGAACCACCGGAACCACCGATCAGCACACGGTTCCCGCGTTTCCAACTCGTTCCCTAATTCCACCCTGCCTGCTCGAGGGGATCTCTCATGAAGACACGTCGCACGTTCCTGCTTGCCGCACTCGTCGTTGGCGGCGTGGCGTGTGAGGACGATGCGGGGCCGATCCTGGCGCCGACTCCTCCGATCGCCTTCGTTCGCTACGTGCACATCGTGCCCGACACGTCCAGCATGGACTGGCGGCCGATCGACGCCGTGGAGAACTCGCCAGAGGCGCTGAACCTCCAGTTCCGCGCCAACACGCCCTACCGGGCGATGGGCGCTGGCGCTCGCCGCCTGCGCGTCTTTCCGACGAGCACGAACATCAACGTCACGTCGCAGATCGTGATCGACACCACGATCACGTTCACCGCCAACACGTACTACACGCTGATCCACATCGGGCTCGCCCGCTCGGGTCAGACGCCGGCCGATCGGATCTGGGTGATCGAGGATGCGATTCCGGCAACGATCGCGTCCAACCAGGTCGCGGTGCGGGTGATCAACGCCGGCGTGGGACTCGGCGCGGTGGATGTGGAGCGCGCCACCGCGACGGCTGGTCCGTACACTGCGCACGCAACCAACGTGGCGTATGGTGTGGCCGGGACCTACTCCCTTGTCCCCACCGGCGCGCTGGTGATGCGCGCGAATACCGCCGGGACGACGACCATCCTCGCCGCTGCCTCGACGGCGCCCGCGGGTGCCGCCGCTGGCGGTGGCCTGTCGGCCGCCGGGGGTTCGACCATCGGTGGCAGCGCGATGACCGCCATTGTCGTTCCGAGGTCGGTGGCCGGGAGTGCGGCCGCCAACTTCACGACTCCGGGGATCATCTACCTGGTCGACAAGGCGCCGTAGCCCAAAGGCGTTACCCGCTGGACCCAACCCTCGACTCGCTTCGCGCGGGTCGAGGGTTTGTCTTTGGGGCTGGCCGAAGGTGCCAGGTCCTCCCAGATTCCCCGCGTTGGGCGCGCGCCGCACCCCCCTGCCTCGTCGCGCGCATGGTTCTGAA
>JAEUJK010000165.1 GCA_016794735.1 Gemmatimonadota bacterium
TCGGCGTCGGGCATGGCGCTCGCAACGTTGCGCGGCTTCGCGCGCCAGTCGGGCGGCGCCGTGTCGCTGCACCCGCCGGGCACCGGGCGTCGGCTCAGTGCGTACTTCCCCGCCTCCGCCTCGTCAGGCGTGGCCGAGCCACGCGGCGAACGCAGCGCACCATCGAGCGGGACGGTGCTCCTCGCCGAAGACGAACCCACCGTGCGCCTGCTGATGAAGCGCGTGCTGCAGCGCGCCGGCTTTGTGGTGTTGGTGGCGTCGGACGGTGACGAAGCCCTCGACCTCTCGCGCGAGTACGCGGGGCAGATCGACCTCCTCGTGACCGACGTCATCATGCCAGGCATGGGCGGCGGTGAGCTGTCACGCCGCATGCGGCAGGAACGCCCGGGCCTGCGTGTGCTCCACGTCTCCGGCTACACCGCCGGTGCGCTGCGACAGAACGAGGCGCTCGAGGATGGCGCGGCGTTCCTGCAGAAGCCGTTCACGCCGCGAGCACTCGTCTCGCGCGTGCTCGAGGTGATGGGAACGGAGAGCGAGCGCGCGGTCGGCTAGACCGCGCGCCCCAGCGACTCAGGGCACCACGCCAGCGCTGCGCCCGAGCCCGGCGAGCGTCACCGTCGTCAGCAGCGCCCACTGCGGCCCCTTCCACCCCTCAGGGCCATCCTCGTACGACTCGGCGATCGAGTGCGCCCCGCGACCGATGCCACCGCCATCGATCGTGATGCTCGGCACGCCGAGGCTCATCGGGAAGTTGGCGTCGGTGGAGGACGCGCCCGTTTCCGCGGTGAAGCCCAGCGCCTTGCCCGCAGCGAGCGCCGCGCGCGCAATGAACGACTCGTTGTTGACGAGCACGGCGGGCCGCACGCCCATGTCGATCCACTTCACCGTCACCTTGCCTGGGTGATCCGGCGCGCGGGCGTTCTCCTCGTCCACCGCCTGCTGCACGGCGTTCTTGAGCTTGGTGTCGACGGCCAGCAGTTCCTCGGGGGACTCCGAGCGCAGGTCGACCTCCATGGCGCCTAACGGCGAGATGGTGTTGACCGACGTCCCGCCGCTCACGATCCCGACGTTGAACGTCGTGCGAGGCGAGCGCGGCACCTGGAAGTCCGAGACCTTGGCGATCGCGCGACCCATCGCGTGGATCGGGTTGGGCATGCCGAAGGCGCCGTACGAGTGGCCGCCAGGTCCCTGGAACTGCACGAGGTAGCGATGGCTTCCCACCGCGCCCGTGGTGAGGCCAAGGCCCGTTCCGTCCACCGAGATGAAGAAGTCGATCTTCTCCGGCGGGTTCTTGAAGAGGTGGCGCACGCCACGGAGGTTGCCCGGACCTTCCTCGCCGACCGTGGCGACAAACAGGACCTTGCCGGGGTAGGTCACGTTCGCGGCCTTCATGGCCTTGGCGACCGCCAGGATGGTGGCGAGGCCGCGGCAATCGTCGCCGATGCCGGGCCCGCGGTAACGCGTGCCCTCGAGCTTCACCTTGACGTCCGTGCCCTCGGGGAAGACGGTGTCGAGGTGGCCGGACAGCACCACCGTGGGACCGTTGCCGGTGCCCGGGCGCTCACCGATCACGTTCCCTTCGGCGTCGACGCGCACATTCTGCAGCCCGTGTTCCTTGAAGCGGCGCACGACCTCCTGGCCGCGGACCTGCTCCTTGAA
>JAEUJK010000190.1 GCA_016794735.1 Gemmatimonadota bacterium
CATGATCGTCACGCAGCGTGGCTTCCAGGCGAACAGCCGGGTGATCACGAGCTCGGACGAGATGCTGCAGGAACTGGTGAACCTCAAGCGGTAACCCCGCCTTCGGTTTCCGGCGACGGCCGGCCCCCGCTGGGGGTCGGCCGCTCGCATTCCGCACCAACGGCAAAGACGTCCGCGCGCCCCTCGGCAGATCCTGCCGACGGAGCGCGAATCACCGCCCCCCGCGCAACGCGCGGCGACCGGGCGCCGATCCCGCAACTCCTTGTCGTGCAGTGGCTTAGGCCTTCCTTCACGATGGCCGCGCGACCGCGTCGCTCGTGGCCTGCGGAATGCCTTCACAGGGGAGAGACCACTTCCACCCTGTTGCCATGTCAGACGACGCTACGCCTCCCGAACAGGGCGCCGAAGGCGCACCTCCTCCCCCAGCAAAGAAGAGCAAGGCCGGCCTCGTCCTGGTTGGCGTGTTGCTCGGCGGGCTCGGGGCCGGCTTTGCCGTCGGCATGTTCACCGTCGGACCCGTGGTGGCGCAGAGCTCCGGTTATGTCGTGACCGAGGAGATGCAGGCGCGCCTCAAGGCCACCGCCAAGCTCGTGCATGGCGAGGAAGGGGAAGAGGGCGAGGGAGCGACCGACGAGGCTGGGAGCGAGGGAGAAGAGGGCGGCGGTGAGGAAGGCGGACACGAACCCGCCGCCTCGGGCGAACACAAGGAAGGCGAGGCCGCGGCCGGTGGGGGCAACCTGCACCTGATCGACAACCTCGTCATGAACCCGGCCGGTTCCGGCGGCACCCGCTTCCTCATGTTGTCGACGGCGATCGAGTTCAAGGATGCCGCGATGGTGGAGCAGTTCAAGGCCCGCGACGCCGAGGTCCGCGACCTGGTGCTCCGCGTGATGGGGGCCAAGACCGTCGAGCAGCTCTCCGACATGGCCGTGCGCGAGGTGATCCGCAAGGAAGTCGCGGACTCGCTCGCGATGCTCGTCCCCAAGAAGACCCGCAAGAAGGCGATCACGCGGATCTTCTTCCCACAGTTTGTCATCCAGTAGGCGCCGGTGGCCTCCGAGTCACTTTCCCAGAACGAGATCGATGCCCTCCTCGGGGGATCGGTCTCGAAGGCGGCCAAGCCGGCCGCGGCGCCGCGGCCTGCGCAGGCCGAGACCCAGGTCTACGATTTCCGGCGCCCGAACCGCATCTCGAAGGAGAAGCTGCGGTCGCTGGAGGCCATCTACGAGCGGTTCTCCAAGTCGCTGGAAAGCTGGCTGCTCGGCCGCGTGCGCGGCGGGGTCCAGCTGCAGCTGCAGAGCGTGGAGCATTTCTCCTTTGGCGAGTTCACGCTCTCGCTGCCCACGCCCTGCGCCGCGTACACCTTCGAGGTCGCCAACAGCGGCGGCCACCACGGCGTCATCGACTTCGGGCACGAGTTTGCGTTCTTCCTCGTCGACCGCCTGTTCGGCGGTGGCGGCACGCCGGCCATCCCGAGCCGTTCGCTGACCCCCATCGAGCGCATGGCCGTCCGCGTGGTGGCCGACAAGGTCATCTCGGTGATCCACGAGGTGTGGCAGGACTACGTGGAGCTGGATGCCACCCTCGTCGGCTTCGAATCGATCCCTGAAATCCTCCGCGTGGCCAATCGCGAGGACCCGGTGCTCGTCGCCAACGTCGAGGTCACCGCGGCCGACACGCGCAGCCTGTTGTTGATCTGCCTGCCGTTTGCCGTGCTCGAGAAGTTCTTTGCCGGCGGGGCGGAAGGACGCCCCGACACGCACGCCACCAACGCGGAACGTGCCGCGAGCCGTGACCTCGCCGAAGGATCGGTGCGGGCCGTGCGCACGCCGATCGCAGCACGACTCCCGGCCTTCCAGGTCTCCATGCGTGAGCTGCTCGAGCTCGCGCCGGGCAAGGTCCTGTCGACGCCCCTCCAGGCCACCGCCCCGCTCGAGGTGTTCGTCGGCACGCAACGTCGTTTCCTCGCCACCCCGGGACGCCTCGGCGGCGCCCTCGCCGTGCGACTCACCGATGGCCTGCTCGAGCCGCCGGAACCCGATGCCATCCCGCTGACCCGCCTCACCAACTGACCCCGATCATGAGCCAGTCCCAGGACCCGATGGAGGCCGCCTTCGAGGAGCTGCAGCAGGTCATCGCCAATGGTGGCGAAGTCCCGCTCGGCATGCTGCTCGACCTCACGCTGCCGGTCTCGATTGAACTTGGCCGCACGTCGATGACGGTGCAGGAGATCCTGCGCCTCGGCCGCGGTTCCGTCATCCAGCTCGAGCGACTCGCCGGTGAACCGATCGACGTCTACGTCGGCGACCGTCGCTTTGCCGAAGGCGAGGTCGTCGTGCTCGGTGAGCACTTCGGCGTGCGCCTCACGCGCATCATCACGAAGAAGGCTGCCACCGAGGCTGCGGCGTGACCTTCGGATCGTTTGTCGGTGTCTGCCTGACGCTGGCCGTCGTCCTCGCGCTCGTCGCGGTGACCTTGCGGTTGCTGCGGCGCGTCGCGTTGGCCGCGCCGGCGCGCCAGGGAGGCATCGCGCTGGAGGTGGTGCACCGCCTGCCCCTCGGGCCACGGCAGGGCATCGCCATCGTGCGCATCGGGGACCAGCTCGTCGCCGTCAGCGTGGGCGAGGGGGGTGTGCGTGCGATCATGGAGCTCGAGCCGCAGGCGCAAGCCGCCACGGCCGACGCAACCATGCCGGCCACGACACCGCCGGCCTTCGCGCCGTCGTTGCTCGCGCGCCTGCGGAATGCCGGCATCCCGATCGTGTTCGCCCTCGCGCTGGCCCTGCCAGCGGTGGGTGCGGCACAGGCCACGGCCGCACCCGCACCCCAGCAAGCCGGGCAAGCCGCCACGGGCGGACGTCCCGCGACCACCGCGGTCCCGCGTCCCGGGCCCGTCGCGACCCCGGCACAAGTCACGGCCCCGGACGCCAGCGCGCTCGATCGCGCGCTCCAGGGCGCCATGCCGCAGCTCGACCTGAACGTGGCGCGCGGGGGCGAGGCCGGTGGACTGCGCATGAGTGGTTCGGTCGGCATCGTGATCATGCTGGGCCTGCTCACGCTGCTGCCGTCGTTGATCCTGATGATGACGAGCTTCACGCGGATCCTCATCGTGCTGAACTTCGTGAAGCAGGCGTTAGGCACCCAGAATGCGCCGCCGGGGCAGCTCATGGCCGCGCTGGCGCTGATCCTCACCGGCTTCGTCATGGCGCCGACCATGCAGCAGGTGAACGACACGGCGATCACGCCGTGGCTCGAGGACCGCATGGAGCAGGGCGCCATGATGCGCGCCGCCGTCGTCCCGATGCGCGAGTTCATGCTGCGCCAGGTGCGCGAGCGTGACCTCGCCACCTTCACGGAAATGGCCGGCGCGACCCCCGCGTCGCCGGAGGACGTGAGCACGGTCGTGCTGATGGCGGCCTTCGTCACGAGCGAACTGCGCACCGCCTTCCAGCTCGGCTTCGTCCTGTTCCTCCCGTTCATCGTCATCGACATCGTCGTGTCCTCGGTCCTCATGTCGATGGGCATGTTCATGCTGCCGCCGGCGATGATTGCCCTGCCCTTCAAGCTGCTGCTCTTCGTCCTGGTCGACGGCTGGACGTTGCTCGTGCAGGGCCTGGTCCAGGGCTTCAAGTGACGTACGCCCTCGTCACCGACCTCGCCCGCGACGCGATCTTCATCACGGCGCTGCTGGCCGCGCCGCTGCTGCTCGTCGCGCTCACGATCGGCCTGCTCGTCAGCATCTTCCAGACGGTCACGCAGATCCAGGAGCAGACGCTCTCCTTCGTTCCCAAGCTGATCGGCGTCGGCGCCACCTTCCTCGTGGCCCTCCCGTGGATGCTCCAGCTGCTCGTGGAATACACGGCGCGGCTGTTCCGGGCGATGCCGGGGATGGTCGGATGAACCCGACCTTCGACCTCTTTGCGCCCGGCGCCGCCGGCTCGCTGTTCCTCTTTGGGGCACGGGTCAGCGGCCTCGTGCTGATTGCGCCCCTGTTCTCCGCGCGCCCCGTCCCCGCGATGGTGCGCGCCGGGCTCATCGTGGCCATCACGGTGATGCTCATGCCGGTGGCGACGATTGCCCCGGTCCCCGCGACCACCGTGCCCGCCGTGCTGAGCGAGGCGCTCGTCGGCTTCACCATCGGGATCGGCGCCGCCTTCCTCGTTGGCGC
>JAEUJK010000199.1 GCA_016794735.1 Gemmatimonadota bacterium
GCGAGCTACGAATCGCGCTGGTACGTGGAGACCCCGTACTTCCCGCGGGCCGCGGCCTGGGCCGCCAGTCTCGCCCTGCAGGCCGGCGTGGCGGTCCGCTCGCCGCTCCTCGACCGTCGCGTGCTGGACTTCGCCGCCAGCCGACCCCTCTCCGAGCGGGTGGGGATCTCCGATAGCAAACTCGTGCTGCGTGAGGCCGTGCGGGGCATCATTCCCGAGGAGGTCCTGGCTCCCCGCGCGTTCAAGACGGGGGTGCCGCGCGGCTACCTGGCGCGCCAAATGGACCGGTCCTTCCTCCCCATGTTCGCGGAGGTGTTTGGAGCGCCGTCGGAGCTATCGACCATGGGGATCGTCGACGTCGCTGCCTTGAGGCGCGCGGCCGCCGACCTCGGCCCCCGTCCCAACCACGTCACCCGGGTGCAGCTCTTCTTGACACTTCAGGCCGAACTTTGGGTTAGATCAATAAAAGAACATTGCAGGAGCGGCTCATGAATGTGTTGTCAGATAAGTACTTACATTCTTCGCCCGCCCGCCTTAGGTTTGGCAAGGAAGTTGCTAGAGAAGAAGTGTCATCCGCGCTCTGGGAGGAGTGGCAATGTACGAGGCACCTACGTTGGAAAAGTTCGGCAGCTTCCGTGAGCTGACGCTGCAGGGTCGATACCCCACCAAGCGGGTCATCGGTGACGATCTCATCCCGAACATCGGGCTGGATTGCGATCCGAATGCTGCGCCCACGGACCCGATCGCCTGCCTGCGCTCGTAAGTGCAAGCAGCGTTCAGAGTTGAGGGGCCCGCCGTAAGGTGGGCCCTTCTGCTTTTCTGGCGTCCAGATGACACGGGAATCGTTGCGGGCGACAAATAGAGTTCGTCGCCTCGTCGGCACGGGTGCTTACGCAAGGCCGCCGCAGGTCGGTGGCTCACCGATGCCGGCCTCTACCCTCTGCCGCGTGACGTGCGTCACATTGTCCGTCCCCGCTACAACACACCGTTGCGGGAGCCCATCACCACTTCGAGCCCGCGCGTTGCCTTGCCGCATTTCCTAGCCTTCGGCGGGACCCTCTCGTCCGAGATGGCCTTCCCTGAGCTGCCGATCGCCCCTGCTGATCGGACGGCAGACTGGACACTTCGGCTGGGTGCGGGTGCTGCCCCGGCCCTCGAAGCGGCCAGGCTCGGGGTCGACAAGGTCTACGGCACCGTGCAGGTGCATGCGGCGAGCGTGGATGGAGGGATCCGGCTGGCCTACGACGACACCGGGACCTTCGACGTGTCGGCGGACGGACGCGACCTCACCTGGTACCCGCCGGTTGGGTCATTGCCCGAGGAAGCGGCGCGCGCCGACGTGATCGGGCGGGTGCTGGCGATGGCGATGCACCTGCAAGGCGTCTTTACTCTCCACGCCAGCGCGGTGTCGGTCGCGGCCGGAACCGGGATCGCCCTGATGGCGCCGAAAGGATACGGCAAGTCCACCCTCGCCGCCGCGCTGCTGCGATCGGGGGCCGCGCTCATCTCAGATGATGCCGTGCCGGTGCGTTGCGTCTCCGGCGGGGGCGCCCGACTTTCGCCGGGAATCCACCAGGTCCGCCTGTGGGGGGACGCCGCCGAACGTGTGGGACTGGGATCCCAACCTGCGGAAGGGCGAAAGCTCGTGGTGACCGAATTCGAGCAAGGGAGGCTCGTCCAGGACGAGGTCGACTTCGTCGGGGCCTACGTCCTGACTCCCGTCGTCCCCAATCCCGACGGCCCTGCGGTCGAGCGGGTGCGCCTCACCGAGATCGATGGCGCGCTCTCGCTGATCGAGCATTCCAAGGTCGGCGCGCTGTTGGGTGGCAGGGAGGGCCCGCGGTTCTTCGACATGGCAACCACGGTGGCGAGTCGGGTACCGGTCTACGCGCTGCGGATCACGCGCGACCTCGGTCGGCTGGACGAGGTGACTCGCGTCATGACGAGTTGGCATGCCTGACGCCGCGGCACGCGATCTCCTGGTGGTGGACAACGTCCGCAAGTCCTTCGTCAAGCGAAGGAGTTGGAGGCAGGTGATCCGGCATCCCCTCGCCACCGAGCATGTCGAGGCGCTGCGCGGCGTGTCCATCTCCGTGCGTGAGGGCGAGTTCTTCGGGTTGCTCGGGGCCAACGGCGCCGGCAAGACGACGTTGATGAAGGTGATCGCAACGCTCATGCTGCCCGACGCGGGTCGCGTGACGGTGGAAGGTGCAGACGCCGAGCGTGATCCGGTGGCGGTGCGCGGGCGCGTGGCGTTGTCACTGGCGAGCGAACGTGGGCTCTTCTGGCGCCTCGATGCACGCGAGAACCTGCGACTGTTCGCGGTGTTGTCTGGCGTGCCGACGGCCGAGGTCGGGGACCGCGTCGAGGAATCGCTCGGTGCGGTCGGGATGCGGGACACCGGGCTGCGCATGGTAAGCGAGTTCTCCAGCGGCATGGTGCAGCGGCTGCTCATCGCGCGCGCCCTCGTGGCGCGTCCGCGCGTCCTGCTGCTCGACGAACCGACGCGCAGCCTCGACCCGATCACGGCGCGCGACTTTCGCGCCTTCCTCCGGCGCGAGCTGAGTGGCCGGGGGTGTGCGGTGTTGCTGGCGACGCACAACACCGACGAGGCGTTTGACCTGTGCGACCGCGTGGCGGTGATGGAACGCGGGCAGGTGCTGGCGACGGGACGCGCCCACGACCTGGCGGCGGCACTGCATGGGCGTCGGTTCGAGGTCGAGACGACGGTGGAGGGCGAGCAGTTCCTTCGTGCGGCGGCGGGTCGTGGGTTGGTGGGCGAGGTCATGCCGCGCCCGGACGGGGAGTCCACGCCAGGTGCCTGGGTGCGCGTGATGCTCACCGTCGTTGGGGACGACGTGCCGGCGTCCGGGGCAGGACTGGTCGCCGCGCTGGTGGCGGCCGGGCATCCGGTCGCGAGTTGCGCGCCGGTGGCGACCTCCCTCGCGGACCTCATCCAGTCGGTGGTGTCCGGGTCCCGCACCTCGGGGGCCGCATGATGCGCGTGGTCTGGGCCATGTTCCGCGCGTCGTGGCTGACGGCGACGAGTTATCGGCTGCAGACGCTGATGACGCTGGTGACGTTGTGGGTCACGGTGGTCCCGGTGTACTTCCTCGCGACCGCGCTCCAGCCGACCATGGCGGCGGCGATCGCCGATGAAGGGAAGGCGTACTTCCCCTTCATGCTGACGGGGGCGATCGCGATCTCGCTCATCTCGGTCTGCGTGACGGCGGTGCCGGCCGCGGTGCAGTCCGGGATCGGCAGCGGCTTCCTGGAGTCCCTTCTCGCCACGCGGGCCCCGCGGTCGGCGCTTGTGGTCGGACTTGGCGTCTACCCGATTGCGTGGGGCGCGCTGCGGGCGATCCTGATGCTCGGGGCGGGGGTCGCGTTAGGCGCGCGGCTGCACGTGGCCGGCATCCCGTTGGCCATGGCGATCGCCGTGCTCGTGGTGGTGACGCACTGGGCGATCGGGTTGATTGCCGCGGCGATGATCGTGGCCTGGCGCACCGCCGGGCCGCTCACGACGGCGGTGGTGGTGGCGTCGACGCTCCTGGGCGGCGCGTATTACCCGACGCGGGTGATTCCCTCGTGGATCCAGCAGCTGTCGGCCGTCGTACCACTGCAGTACGGGCTCCGTGCGTTCCGGCAAGTCCTGTTTGGTGGTTCGGACCTTGCTACGGTGTGGTCCGATGTCGCCATCCTCTCGACTTTCGCCGCCGGATTGACGGCGATAGGCTATGCTTCGCTGCACGCTGCCCTTCGCTACGCACGACGCCGTGGCTCGCTCAGCCACTTTTAACCTCGTTCACGCACCGACCGTCGTTCTCCTCCCGTGCCGCTGAAGCCCGCGTTGCTCCAGCTCCTCCCGAAGGAGGTGCAGATCCTCCTGCTGACGGCAGGTGGGAGTGGCACGGACGCGGAGCTCAAGCGCCTGCTCGGGGGCGAGGTGGCGTGGGGCGAGTTGCTGGTGGCCCTGGAATGGGAGCGGGCGGTGCCGGTGGCGTGGTGGCGCCTCAAGCAGCTGGGCGCGAGCGCGAGCACCCCGGGAGGGGCGGCGCTGGAGCGCCTGAGCCGCGTAACCGAGTTTCGGGCGATGGCGCTGGAGGATCGGCTGCGCCGCACCCTGGCCGGGCTGCAGGAGGCGGGGATCCCGGTGATCCTGCTCAAGGGGGCGGGAATGGCCCTCACGGTGTATTCGTCGTTCACCGAGCGGCCGATGGGGGACATCGACCTGCTGGTGTCGCCGCATCACGCCCGCCGCGCCTGGGACATGGCGCTCGCCCAGGGGTGGGTGTGGGACGACTATACGTATCCGGAGGGGCACTACCAGGCCCACCATCATCTCCCGCCACTATTTGATGGCGCGCGGACGGGGGCCAGGCTGGAGCTGCACACGGCGCTCAGCCTGAGCAGCCATCCCTTTGCCATGTCGTTCGAGGACGCCCAGGCGGTCTCCCGGGTGGTGCCGGGGTGGGAGGACGGCCGGACGAGGGTGCTGGACACGGAGCACACGCTGATCCACATCGCCGTTCATTTCGCGTGGGCGCATCTGGCCTCCTTCGGGATCTGGCGGCTGGCGCGGGATCTGGATGCGTTGTCGCGGTCCGGGATCGACTGGGGGCGGGCGGTGGAGGTGGCCACGCGTTATCGCGCCGAGCCGGCGCTGTTCTGGAGCCTGAGCCTGGCCTCGGCGCTGAGCGGGGTGGACGTGGCCCCGGCCGGTGTGCTGGCGGAGCTCGCGCCCCGGCGGGCGCCCTGGATGCTGAACATGCTCGAGCGGCACATGGCGATGCACGTGGTGTCGCGGGTGACGCCGTGCCCGAGCGAGAAGCTGCGGCGGCTGATGTGGAGCCTGGCGTTGTCACCGGCGCGAACGGCGACCTCGGATGCGCGCCCCTGGGATTCCGAGCCGTCCCGGTTGCCGGCGGTGTACAGCGGCGAGATGGGGCTGTTGAACCGGATCCGGTCGCAGTGGTCGCACGCCCGGGATTGGCGGCGTTATCTCGGCGCCCTCGGGGGGCGCGCGACGGCCTGAGTCGGTTCGGGGCCCGGATCGCGAAAGCTCAGGAACGGCATTGACTTCCGGGGATGGCCGGGTGACATTTGTCGGCTCCCGTGGCAGTTCCTTGTTGCGGGAATAGCCGACGAGCTGCGCGTCGGCACCGATGGGCCCACACTGGGTGGGGGAGCTGCAACGTCCGACCGGTCCCCTGAACGGGTTACCGGTTCCCGAAAAGCGACGCAGGACAATTCAACGTCGAGTGCGGGTTGGCTCGGCGCGCCATGGGTCCCCACACGTGCGGCAGCGGCGTGTGCACCCGGCGACGGCGGATGGATACCGGCTCCTGCCTGAAGGAGCGCCAGGTCCACCCGCGTTTTTGCTGGTGACGTTTTCTGGTGCGGCTGACGGGCCGTGCCTGACGAGATAAACGACCGACATGCCACGTACGACTCCGCTCGAGCACTACCGCAACATCGGCATCATGGCCCACATCGATGCCGGGAAAACGACCACGACCGAGCGCATCCTCTATTACACGGGGAAGAGCCACAAGATCGGCGAGGTCCACGATGGTGCGGCCACGATGGACTGGATGGAGCAGGAGCAGGAGCGTGGCATCACGATCACGTCGGCTGCCACGACCTGTTTCTGGAAGCGGCACGGGTCGAGCCACGAGAAGGGTGACGGTCCGGAGTACCGGATCAACATCATCGACACGCCGGGGCACGTGGACTTCACGGTCGAGGTGGAGCGCTCGCTGCGCGTCCTCGACGGGGCCGTCGCGCTTCTGGACTCGGTGGCCGGTGTGGAGCCGCAGACCGAGACGGTGTGGCGCCAGGCGGACCGCTATCGCGTGCCGCGCATGATCTTCGCGAACAAGATGGATCGCGTGGGGGCGAACTTCGAGCGTTGCGTCGAAATGATCCGCGACCGCCTGACGAAAGCCGCGTGCCCGATCCAGCTGCCTGTCGGCTCTGGTGAGTTGTTCACCGGACACATCGATATCGTGGAGCGGAAGGAGTACATCTTCCACAACGAGACGCTGGGCAAGACGTTCGACGTCGTCGAGGTGTCGGAGGAGTTCAAGGCGGCGGTGGAGCAGGCGCGCCATGAGCTGATCGAGGCGGTGGTCGAGCACGATGAGGCGCTGATGGAGAAGTACCTCGCCGGCGAGGAGCTGTCGGTCGAGGAAATCCGCATGCTCATCCGTCGCGCGACCTGCTCGATGAAGTTCACGCCGATCCTCTGTGGCGCGTCGTTCAAGAACAAGGGGGTGCAGGCGCTGCTGGATGCTGTGATCGACTACCTGCCGGCACCGGTGGACGTCGAGGCGATCCAGGGCCACCTGCCGCATCACGACGAGACGTTTGACACGCGCGCGGTGAGCGACGAGGCGCCGTTCTCGGCGCTCGCGTTCAAGATCGCGACCGATCCGTTCGTCGGGAAGCTGACGTTCTTCCGTGTGTACTCCGGTGTGCTGGCCTCGGGCAGCCACGTGTACAACTCGACGAAGGACAAGCGCGAGCGAATTGGCCGCTTGTTGCAGATGCACGCGAACAAGCGCGAGGAGATTCCCGAGGTCCGTGCCGGGGACATTGCGGCGGCGATCGGCCTGCGCGACACGCGCACCGGGGACACGCTGTGCGATGATGACAACCCGATCATCCTCGAGGCGATGAAGTTCCCGATGCCCGTCATCGAGGTCGCGATCGAGCCGAAGACGAAGGCCGACCAGGACAAGCTGGGCATTGCGCTCAACAAGCTGGCGGAAGAGGACCCGACGTTCCGCGTCCACACGGACACGGAGACGGGGCAGACGATCATCGCGGGGATGGGTGAGTTGCACCTCGAGATCATCGTCGACCGCATGATGCGCGAGTTCAAGGTCGAGGCGAACGTGGGCCGCCCGCAGGTGGCCTATCGCGAGACGATCAAGAAGCGCGTCGACAAGGTCGAGGGGAAGTTCATCCGCCAGTCGGGCGGCAAGGGCCAGTACGGCCACGTGGTGATCAACGTGATGCCGGGCGAGGTCGGGCACGGGTTCGTGTTCGAGGACAAGATCGTCGGCGGCGTGATCCCGCGGGAATACATCGGCCCGGTCGAGCAGGGCATCAAGGAAGCCCTGGAGAACGGCGTGCTGGCGGGGTACCCGATGGTGGACGTGAAGGTCGAGCTGGTGTACGGCTCGTACCACGACGTCGACTCCTCGGAAATGGCGTTCAAGATTGCGGGCTCGATGGCAGTGAAGGAGGGGGCGGCGAAGGCCAACCCGATCCTGCTGGAGCCCATGATGAAGGTCGAGGTCGTCTCGCCCGAGCAGTACATGGGCGACGTCCTGGGCGACCTGTCGTCGCGCCGCGGCAAGATCGGCGGGATGATGCAGCGGGGCGAGGCACAGGTGATCGCCTCCACCGTGCCGTTAGGCGAGATGTTCGGGTACTCGACGCGACTGCGTTCGATGACGCAGGGACGCGCGGTCTACTCGATGGAGTTCTCGCACTACGAGGAAGTGCCGAAGAGCAAGGCGGAAGAGATCGTCTCGAAGAGCAAGTAACCAGCAGTCCAGTCCACTTCACCGGAACGCAGCAATGGCAAAGGCAAA
>JAEUJK010000200.1 GCA_016794735.1 Gemmatimonadota bacterium
GCTCTGGATGCGCATCCCGTAGAACGAGCGGTACACGAAGTACATGCTGATCGCGAGGAACAGCGCGGCGAGGCCATGGGTCAGCCCCGTGCCCTGCTGCGACGTGAGGCTCACCGCCAGCTCGACCGCCAGGAGGCCGAAGAGCGTGGTGAACTTGATGACCGGGTTCAACGCCACCGACGAGGTGTCCTTGAACGGATCGCCGACCGTGTCACCCACGACGGTCGCATCGTGCAGCGGGGTGCCCTTCATCTTCAACTCGGTCTCCACCAGCTTCTTGGCGTTGTCCCACGCGCCGCCGGCGTTCGCCATGAACACCGCCTGATACAACCCGAAGAGCGCGATCGACACCAGGTAACCGATGAAGAAGTACGGCTCGACGAAGGCGAAGGCCAGCGTGCTGAAGAACACGCCGAGGAAGATGTTGAACATGCCGCGCTGGGCGTACACGGTGCAGATCTCCACGACCTTCTTGGAGTCCTCGACCGACGCCTTCTCCACCCCTTCCAGCCGGATGTTCTGCTTGATGAACTCGACCGCGCGATAGGCACCCGTGGTCACGGCCTGCATCGAGGCGCCGGTGAACCAGTAGATGATCGCACCGCCGGTGATCAGGCCGAGCAGGAACGGCGGGTGCAGGAGCGACAGCTTGGTGACGAACTCCGGCTGGAGGCCCTGCGTGAGCGAGACGACGATCGAGAAGATCATCGTCGTGGCGCCCACGACGGCGGTCCCGATGAGCACCGGCTTCGCGGTCGCCTTGAACGTGTTGCCGGCGCCGTCATTCTCCTCGAGGTGCTGCTTGGCTTCCTCGAACTTCGGATCGAAGCCGAAGTCCTTCTTGATCTCGGCAGCGATCCCCGGGATGTTCTCGATCGTCGACAGCTCGTACACGGACTGCGCGTTGTCAGTCACCGGGCCGTACGAGTCGACCGCGATGGTGACCGGGCCCATCCCCAGGAAGCCGAACGCCACGAGGCCGAACGCAAACACGGCCGGGGCGAGCATCAGCTCACCGAGTCCCTGCAACGCCACCCAGTACGAAATCGCCATGAGGAGCATGATGGCGATGCCCAGCCAGTACGCCGAGAAGTTGCCGGCGACGAGGCCGGACAGGATGTTCAGCGACGGGCCGCCTTCCTTCGACGACGCGACCACCTCGCGCACGTGACCCGACTCGGTCGACGTGAAGACCTTCACGAACTCGGGGATGATGGCGCCAGCGAGCGTGCCGCAGGTGATGATCGCCGAGAGCTTCCACCAAAGCGTCGGGTCGCCGCCGATGTTGCCGATCAGGTACTTCGACGCGACGAACGTGATCGCCACCGAGATCAACGAGGTCAACCAGACCAGCCGCGTCAGCGGCGCCTCGAAGTTCATCTTCGAGGCATTCTCGTACTGGCTCTTGGCCATCGCTTCATTGATGAAGTACGAGAGGCCAGACGCGATGACCATGAACACGCGCATCATGAAGATCCAGACCAGCAACTCCACCTGCACGGCCGGGTTGGTGACCGCGAGCAGGATGAACGAGATCAGCGCCACGCCGGTCACGCCGTAGGTCTCGAAGCCGTCCGCCGAGGGGCCGACCGAGTCACCCGCGTTGTCACCGGTGCAGTCCGCGATCACGCCCGGGTTGCGGGCGTCGTCTTCCTTGATCTTGAAGACGATCTTCATCAGGTCCGACCCGATGTCGGCGATCTTCGTGAAGATGCCGCCCGCGATACGCAGCGCCGCCGCACCCAGCGACTCACCGATGGCGAAGCCGATGAAGCAGGCACCGGCGTAGTCGCCCGGCACGAACAGGAGGATGAAGAGCATCAACAGGAGCTCGACCGAGATGAGCATCATCCCGATCGACATCCCGGCCTTGAGCGGAATCGCATACGCCGGGAACGGCTTCCCCTTGAGCGCCGCGAAGGCCGTGCGCGAGTTCGCGAAGGTGTTGACCCGGATGCCGAACCAGGCCACGCCATACGAGCCGGCGATACCGATCAGCGAAAACAGCAGGATGATCAGCACCTTGAACATCGGAAAGCCGCGCACCTCGGCCCCGGTCGCCGGGTCCACCGAGGGGGCCAGCGCCCCGAAGTACAACGCGACGATGGCGCCGATGAACAACCACAGCACCATGATGAACTTGCCCTGCGTCTGCAGGTACGTCTTGCAGGTCGCGTAAATCAGCTCCGACACCTCGAGCATCGAACGATGCACGGGCATCGCCTTGAGCTGGCTGTAGATCCACAGGCCGAACATGAGGCCGAGGAACGACACCAGGATGCCGCTCATGAGGAGCGTGCGACCGTTCGTGCCGCCGAAGAACGTGGCGGTAGAAAGGTCGGGAACCTTCAGGTTGGCTTCGCCACCTGGCTGGTGCTGGACGGGTTCCGCTTGGGCCGGTGCCGCAATCGGCGCCGGTGCCGCAGCCAAAGTGGCCGCAGCCGAATCTGGGGTCTGCGCCGCCACGGGGGCGGAGCCAACCAGGAGCGCCAACCCGAGGGCCATCGCCCTCAGCCAGCGGTGAGACGAGCGAATCGGCATTACACGTTCTCCAGGCAGGGAATTGGGGGGCCTGGGTCGCGCACTACGTCGGCCGAAAGACGCGACCCTACCTACGCATCGAGCGGGCAGTGGGGCCGCCCGCTCGTGGTGCCTGGGACTGCGCTCTCTCGCGTGCGAGAATGGCAGAGCCCGGGCGGCGAAAAGATACTCGTCACGCCCCTGACTGGCCAGACGCAAGCAGGAATTGGACTTACGTGCGCGGCGCTTCTGCCGTCACCACGGCCGTATCGAGTACCGGGCGCCCGTTTCCGCGCACCGCCGGCCGAAAGCGGATCTCGGAGAGCATCTCACGAACCCGCTTGTTGTACCCCCCGTCATTCGAGGGATTGAAGGCGAGGAGCCGCGCGTTCCCCAGCGTGTCCACCTCGAAGTACGCGACCATCTTGTAGGGGCGGACCTTCCCCGGCACCGGCAGCGGCAGGATCGGCAGCGCGACCACGGTGGGCGGAAAGACGTCGTCGTCGTCGTTGCCATTCCCGGTGCCCGACCCGGTCCCGGAGCCACGCCCCGTTCCTACGCCGGACCCGACGCCGCCCCCTGAACCCGGGCCCGTACCGGCCGTTCCGTCCTTCCCCGTGCCTCCCCCCGTCCCCGGTTGCACGCTCGCCTGCTGGGTTGCGGTCCCCTTGGCGGTGTCGGCGGCGGGGGGCGTGGGGGTGGGTGTTGGCGGTTGGGGCTCTGGCTTCGGCGGTTCCGGTGGCGGGACCTCGGGCTTCGGCGGCTCAACCGGTACCGGCTGGACCTGCGCCGCGGCGGGCGGCTCGGGAATCGAGAAATAGCGGAGCGATTCGCGGGTCCAGTCGCCTCCGGTCCCGCGGTTCCCTCCACCGCCCCCACCGGCCCGTCCGTCGCCACGCGGGCCCTGCTGCTGGGTCGCATTGATCGATTCGGCCAGCCACAGCGGTGGGGCGACGACCAGGAAGATGAGGACGGCGTGGAGGATCAGCGACGCAAGCGTCGCCTCTCGCTGGTTCCGCTCCCGGTCCGGAATTCCCAGGGGCGGCCGATAGGACCGTCGTGCGGGCGTGGGATCGCCCGACGAGTCGGAACCGTCTGCGGGAATGAAGGTGGATCGACGGAGGGTCACGGACGCCGGTGGCTCATGCGCAAACTTATACGACCCGGCGTGGGAAAGGGTTCATGGGGAAAGCGCAAACGGCGGCCCCCGAGGGGACCGCCGCTGCAAACATCGAGTGGAAGACTGCTACTTCTTGCCGCCTTCCTTCGGAGTGACGCCGAGCACCTTCACGCCACTGCCCCGGGCCTGGTCCATCGCCCAGATGACGTTCTGGTACTTCACCGTCGGATCACCCTTCACGAACATGATCTTCTCCGGGCGCGGGTCGTAGATCGACTTGATGCGCGCGGCGAGGGCATCCTTCGGGACGTTCTCCTTGTTGATCGCGTACTGGTCATTCGGGAGGATCTCCATCACGATCTGGTCCGAGACCGCGTTGGCCGGAGCCACTTGCGGGTTCGGGTCAGGGAGCTGGAGGTCCACCGCGCGACGCACGGTCGGCTGCATCACCATGAAGATGATGAGCAGCACGAGCATGACGTCGATCATCGGGACGACATTCGGCTCGTTATTGAGCGCGCCGCTGCCGCCAACACTCATACCCATAGTCGTTGGCCTCCCCTATTTCCGGGCGTCTTGAGGGTTATCGCCTTCGACCGTGGACGTGGTGCCTGGCCGCTGGTCCGACACGGCGCCGACGACGCGCACACCGGCCTTGGCCGCAATGTCCATCGCGTCCAGGATCTTCCCGTACTCGAGTTCCTTGTGGGCCTTGATGTACAGGATCTTGTCGACGGTGCGCTTGTCGTAGATCGCGCGAAGGATGTTCCCGAGCTTCTCGGCCTCATCGGCTCCGGGTTCGGTGAACAGGTCCATCGGCTTCTTGTTCATGTAGTACTTGCCGCTGGCGTCGATGCCGAGCACTTGATCGAGGTCTTCCTCGGGGTGGGCCTTGAGGTTGATCCCTTCCGGGGCAACCGCGGTGAAGCCCGAGGTGATGGCTGGTGTGACCACCATGAAGATGATGAGCAACACCAGCATGACGTCGATCATGGGCACGACATTGGGTTCGGCCTTTACGCCGGACCCGCCGCCTACTGACATACCCATGGGATTCTCCGGTTAAGCGTGCGCGTGGCTTACTGCGAGATCGGGGCAGCGCCCTGGGCCTGCGTGTTGAACTCGCGGGTGAAGCGCGAACGGCCGAACTCGCCGGAGACGCCCTTGATGAGGTAGTCGATCATTTCCTTCGACGTGTAGGTCATTTCCGCCGAGAGGTTGTCGATCTTGGTCGTGAAGTAGTTGTAGAACCACACGGCCGGGATGGCGACGAGGAGACCGAAGCCGGTCGCGATGAGCGCTTCGGCGATACCGGCCGCGATGGCCGAGATGCCGGCGCCGCCGGAGGTGGCCATGCCTTCGAACGCGTTGATGATGCCGAACACCGTGCCGAGCAGACCGACGAACGGCGAGGTCGAACCCACCGTCGCGAGGATCGCGAGGCCGCGCTTCAGCGACACCATTTCCATCAGCATTTCACGCTCGACCGCCCGCTCCGCCGTGTTGATGTCGGCCACCGTCACCGAGCCATCCATGATCAACGGCTTGACTTCCGCCAGCGCGCCGCCGAGGACGCGGGCGACGTGCGACTTCTTGTAGCCTTCCGCCAGCTTGATCGCCTCGCCGAGGTTGTCCTCTTCGAGGAACTGCGAGAACTCGGGCGCGAACTTGATCGTTTCCTTCTGCGCCTTGCGGAGGTTCCACAGCTTGCCGATGGCGGTCGACATCGACCACACCGACATGAACGCCAGGATCGCCCACAGCGTCTTTCCGAACATCGGGGTTTCCTGCCAGATGTCCTGCAGATTGATATTCATACGACTAAAGCTCCAAAGGTGGCGAAAGGGTTACTTGGCGATGGCAAACGAGAACGGCTGCTGCACGAGCTGACGGACCTTGCGCCCCCCGACTTCGGCCGGGATGAACCGCATCCCCGGGAGGGCATTCTTGACCGCGGTCCCGAAGAGGTCGTGCGACGCCTTCAGTACCTTGTACGAACCCATCTCGGCGCGACCCGTCGTGTCCACGACGAACTGCGCGAGCACTTCCCCTTCCACACCAGCCTGACGCAGGATGTCCGGATACCGCGGCGACGCGCTGCCCGGCAGGGCCTGCACCGGCTTCTCCACCTGGAACTCGAAGAACGGCTGGTCGTCCTTCACAATCGGCGCTGGCTTGCCACCCTCGACGCCCGTTGCACGACCACCCGCCACACCACGGCCGGAGAAGTCCGCTTCGTCGGTCATCTTCTTCGACAGGTCGATATCCGGGAGCACGTCCGGGATTTCAACCGGGGCGGTCAGGATCTGGAAGCCTTTTGGCGGCGGCGGAGCGGCGACAACATCGGGCGGGGGTGGCGGCGGCTCGTCCTTCGGCGGAGGCGGCTCGTCCTTCTTCACTTCGACGAAATCCACCTTCTCCTGCTTCGGCTTCTCGAACTCCACGGCGGCGTGAGCGGTCGCGTATACCGCGAACGAAATCAGGCCGGCGTGCAGCACGAAGGACGCCATCGTGCCACCCATGCTCCGTTGCTTCTTCCGCTTCGACTCCACCAGGTTCGCGAACATTGGCATCGTCGGGCGAGACCTCGTCTCAAGGGGACAGGGGTTTTGGTGCGCGCCAGATTCTACCTCCCTCGCATGAGGGCGGAATATTCAGTCGATTAATTTTCGATTAGGGCGGAGTTACGAATCGGCAACGTCCCCTACGACGTGCCGTTGGCCCCCGCCACGGCGTGCGGCGCCGGCGCCGTAGCGCCCGCCCCCTCCGCACCCGCTCCCGCCGCGCCGGTCCCCTCAGGGGCCACTGGCAGCGTCGCGGTGAACACACTCCCGCGGTGCAAGCGGGAGCTCACCGTCAGCTCACCACCGTGGGCCTGGGCGATCCACTGGCAGATCGCCAGCCCGAGCCCGTTCCCGCCCCGCTCGGTCACACGGCTGCGGGCGCGGTCGGCTCGCCAGAACCGCTCGAAGACATGCGGCAGGTCGGCCGCGGAGATGCCGATCCCGGTGTCCTTCACGCTGAACTTCGCCGTCTCCCCCTCACGCTCCAGCGCCAGCTGCACCTTCCCCTGCTTCGGCGTGTACTTGGTCGCGTTCTCGGCGAGGTTCAGGAAGAGCTGCCGCAACCGCAGGCGATCGCCCAGCACCGTCACCTCGTCGGCCCGGGGCATCGTCACCGACAACTCGTTAGGCTCGCCGAGAATGACGGCCGTTTCGTAGACCTCCTGCGCGATCTCGCGCAGGTCCACCGGCTCGCGGTGCAGGTCAAAGCGCCCCTCGTCCGCACGGGCCAGCGTGAGCAGCGAGTCCACGAGGGCCGACATGCGCGCCGTTTCCTGCAACGCCTCCTCGAGCGCCACCGCCTGGTCGTTCGAGCTGGTCGAGGCCGTCATCGCGCGCTCCACGTCGGCGCGCAACACGGTGAGCGGCGTCTTGAGCTCATGGCTCGCGTCCGCCGTGAACCGACGCAACGCGGCAAACGACGTCTCGAGGCGACCGATCATCGCGTTGAGCGTGGTCGTCAGGCGCGTCATCTCGTCGTCGCGCGAACCGGCGAGGTCCACCGCCACGCGACGGTGCAGGCTGCGGCCGTCCGTGATGGCCTCCACTTCCTGCCGGATCCGGTCGACGGGCTCGAGGACGTTGCCGGCCAGGACGCGGGCGCCCCAGAACGCCAGCAGGATCACGAAGGGGACGATGATCAGCGCGCTGCCGAGGATCTCACGCCACGCGAGCGGCAACTCGGACCGCGAGACCCCCACCACCGCGGAGTAACCGCGCAGGTCCCGAACCCCCACCATGATCCCTGCGTCTCCACGACGCGAGAAGCGGGCGACGCTCAACCCCTGACGTGCTTCATCCGCTGCCGCCAGCAAGTTGCCGGCATCGGCGCGCGTGACCTCCGGGGGTTCCTCGCCCTCCTGAAACGCCTGATGCACGCTGATTGACGGGGATCGGTAGATCTCTCTCCCATCAGCGTCATAGACCGTCAGGTATCCCGGTTGGGCATCAAGGAAATTCTTCAGGACGCCGAGGGGCGCAACGATCCTCGCGTCCCGGTCGATCAGAAAGTTCTGCGTGCTGGCATTGCGCACGAGCTGGAGGACGATATCCGCACGCTGTCGCCCGATGCGCTCAAGGTCAGTGTAGGCACCGGCCTGTCTCGCGGCCCACACCGTGGCCGCAAAGACCCCCACCGCCACCAGGAGCAGGGCGGCAAAGCGGTTGGCGACACGGGTGCGGATGGAAGACACAGCGGCGGGCTGACGTGGTGACGAAGAGTACTCGACCCCGGCGGCGCCGGGACACTCCGGGTGCCGAACCCTCCACGGCTCCCCACACCATACGGCGCCCCCCGCCGGTTTGCTCTACGGTCGGGCGGACCGCCGCAGCTACTTCACCACGTAGCCGACCCCGCGAACCGTGGTGATCAACTTCCTGGCGTGTTTGGCGTCGATCTTCTTCCGCAGGTGGTTGAT
>JAEUJK010000207.1 GCA_016794735.1 Gemmatimonadota bacterium
ATGCCGAAGTCCGCCACCAGCGCGCTGCCATCGTGCAGGAGGATGTTCTCCGGCTTGATGTCACGGTGGATCACGTGCTGGCGGTGTGCGTAGTCGAGCGCGCTCGCGACCTCGCGGGCGATGCGCACGGCGTCGGCGATCGGGAGCTGGCGTTCGCGATCCAGGCGCGCGCGCAGCGTTTCGCCCGTGACGAGCGGCATCACGTAGTAGAGCAGGCCGTCGGCCTCACCACTGTCGAGCAGCGGCAGGATGTGCGGATGCTGCAGGCGCGCGGTGGTGCGGATCTCGGTCAGGAACCGCTCGCCGCCTAACGCGGCACCCAGGTCCGGGTGCAGCACCTTGATGGCGACGTCACGCTCGTGCTTGAGGTCGTGCGCCAGGTAGACCGTCGCCATGCCACCCGCCCCGAGCTCGCGGTCGAGGCGGTAGCGGCCTTCGAGGGCGGCGGAGAGTCGCGAGAGGGGAGTCATCAGGTGGGCGTGGCGCGGAACCTACGCGAATCCTGCCACGCCCTCAAGGAAGGTCATGACCGCCGGCACGAGCTCCCTGACTGGCTCATGCCCCTCCCCGCACCCGCCCAAACTCCGCCAGCCCTTCGATCGAGATGGCGTTGACCTTGGCACCGCTGTCCAGGGCGAAGCTCACCCACGCCGTCTCCCCCAGCAGCAGTCCGGACGAACGCGCGTTGAACGTGTCGTAGTGGAAGTGCTGCAGGCGGATGTCGATGACGTTCCCATGGCGCACGCGCAGCGCACCATCTTCCACCGTGACGATCACATCGCCGTACATCTCATGGCGATAGGTGCCAGCGTACTCGGCGAGGGGACGCGACGGCTGCGTGTTGGCCACGCGCGCATCGAGGCGCTTCTTCACCTGCTCCGCCGCCTGCGCCTCGGCCTTGCGGGTCTCGGCGAGCGTGATCGCGCTCCAGTCGTACTTCGGCCCGCCGAGCAGGTCGATCAGGATCTTCTGGCCGAGCGCGGAATACATGGCGTTGTGCGTCCCGGTGTTGGTGAGGACCACGACACCGAGCTTGCGCTCCGGCACCATGCCGACAAACGACAACATGCCATCGATGCCGCCGGTGTGCTGCAGGAGCTTCACGCCGAGCACGTCGCTGGTCCCGATGCCGAGGGCGTAGAGCGAGAAGTGGCGGCCCAGGCGCAGCGTGTCGTTGAGGACACGCGTGGGAATGGAATGGGGCCCGGTAATGTCGGCGAGGGTGCGTGGCTTGAGCAACGTATCGGCGCCCCATACCCCGTTGGCGAGGATGAAGCGCATCCACTTCGCCATGTCCTGCACGTTCGAGGTGATCGAACCCGCGGGGCCGGCGTTGTCGATGTCACGCCACGGGATGACGCGTGGCGCGCTGTCGTTCGGCCCGAGGTCGTGCGGCGAGGCGATGTTGGACTGGGCGCGCAGCTGCGACATCAACGTGCGCGAGGCCGACATCCCCAACGGCTGGAAGATGCGTCGCGCGATCAGGTCGTCCCAGGACATCCCCGCGGCCGCGGCGAGTGACTGCCCCGCCGTGATGAACATCAGGTTTTGGTAGCCGTACTCGGTGCGGAACGACGAGTTGGGCGGCAGGTGCCTGACGAGTCGGATGAGTTCGTCCCGCGAGCGTCCCGTGCCGTACCAGAGCGGGTCACCACGGCGCCCCAGGCCACTGCGGTGCGACATGGCATCACGCAGGGTGAATTCGCGCGTGACCCACGGATCGTAGAGCTGGAACCACGGCAGGAACTTCGTGACCTTGTCGTCGAGCGAGAGCTTGCCGTCGTCGGCGAGCATCCCGGCGGCGACTGCGGTGAAGAACTTGGTGTTCGATCCGATGGCAAAGAGGGTCTGGTCGTCGACGAGGTCGGGCTTCCCGACTTCGCGCACGCCGAATCCCTTCGCGTACACCAGCTTGTCGTCCTTGACGATGCCGACCGCCACACCGGCGCCTTGCCACGCGGCGAGCGACCTGGGGATGTAGGTATCGAGCTCGCGAGTGATGGCCGTGATGTCCTGGGCCGCGAGGGGGGCCGCCAGGCAGAGGGCAGGGAGGAGGGAGCGCATGGAGTGATGCTGCGATCTGCGCGGGGGGTCGGCAAGGGGATGCTGGCTTGGACGTCGCGCGGCTGGTAGCGTTCCCGCGTGACCTTGCCGACCGACCCGCTCACCGACCGCATTCGCCAGGGCCTCGCCGCGCGATACGAGATCGAGCGTGAAATCGGGCGAGGCGGGATGGCGACCGTGTACCGCGCCCGCGACGTCAAGCACGATCGCATCGTCGCGGTGAAGGTGCTTCACCCGGAGCTCGCGGAAGCCCTCGGCGGCGAGCGCTTCCTGCGTGAAGTCCGCATCACCGCCCGGTTGACGCACCCGCATATCCTCCCGCTGCTCGACTCCGGCGAGACGAATGGGCTGCTCTACTACGTGATGCCGTTCGTGGAGGGCGAGTCCCTGCGCGCGCGCCTGAAGCGCGAGGGCCAACTCCCCGTCGACGATGCCATTCGCCTGGCGCGCGAGGTGGCGGACGCGTTGGGGCACGCCCATGCGGCCGGAGTGGTGCATCGGGACATCAAGCCCGAGAACATCCTGCTGCAAGGCGGGCACGCCCTGGTGGCCGACTTCGGCATTGCCCGCGCACTGACCGAGACTGCCCCCAGCCTCACGGCGACCGGGATGGCGGTGGGAACGCCGCTCTACATGAGTCCCGAGCAGGCGCAGGGCGACGTTGGAGTCGACGGCCGCTCGGACATCTATTCGCTGGCCACGGTTGCCTGGGAGCTGCTCACCGGGGAGCCGCCGTGGACGGGGCCAACGCCCCTCGCCGTCACGGCGCGCAAGATCAAGGAAGGGGTCCCACCCCTGCGCGTGCGCCGGTCGACGGTCTCGACCACCGTGGAAACCGCACTGGTGCGCGCACTCGCCCCCGCGCCAGCGGATCGATACCAGACGGCGGTGGAGTTCGCGAAGGCGCTGGGCGCTCCGCCCGCTGACGCACCAACGGCTGGAGCGACCCGTCCGCGGATGCGCGCGCTGGTCGCCGCCGGCCTGCTCGTCGCGTTAGGCGCCGCCGGCTGGCTGGCCGGCACGCAGCTGCGTGGGACACCCGCCAACGCGGCGCTGACCACTGTTGCTGTCCTCCCCTTCGAGAACCTCAGCCCGGACTCGTCGCAGGCGTATTTCGCGGAAGGGCTCGCCGATGAACTGGTCACGAGCCTCTCGATGGTCCAGGGACTGCGCGTGGCTGCGCGTACCTCCACCTCCGCGCTGCTGCGGCAGGGGATGGACCTCAAGGGCATCGCGCAGCAGCTCAACGTGCAGACAGTCCTCGAGGGAAGCTTGCGGGTAAGTGGCACGCGTGTCCGCGTCGCGACGCGACTCGTGAAGGTGGCGGATGGTTCGTCGATCTGGTCCGAGTCATACGATCGCGAGGCCACCGACGTGCTGCGTATCCAGGAAGAAGTCGCGACGGCGATCGTCGGCGCGCTGCGCGGGCGGCTCGTGGAAGGCAGCCTGGACGCCGTCGCCAGCGGCACGACCGACCCGGAAGCGTATGACCTGTACCTCCAGGGGCGATCGCT
>JAEUJK010000215.1 GCA_016794735.1 Gemmatimonadota bacterium
ACCCACTGGCACGGGCGGGGTACAACGCGAACATTTCCCGCGTTCGCGCTGTACCCCGGCGTTCCGGGGCCCCCGTTGCCAAAGGAAGATGTCGCGTCCCAGTCAACGTCTGCTGGCGGTGGTCGCCAGCGGGCTGTTCGCCTTGCAGATACTCCCCGCCCAGGGGGATTCCACCACCACCCCGACGACCCGTTCGGTCATTTCGGGGGTGTTCAACACGGAGCAGGTGGCCCGTGGTCGCGCCGGCCATCGGGCCCAGTGCGCGTCCTGCCACGGGACCGAAGCGTACACCGGTGAGGCGTTTGCCTCCGCGTGGAAGGGCCAGAAGGTCTTTGACCTGTTCGAGCTCATCCGCACGACGATGCCCAACGACAATCCGGGGAGCATCCCGCAGAACGAGCTGGTGGATATCGTCGCCTACATCCTGAACCTCAACGGGTATCCGCCGGGTGAGGCCGAGCTGCCGAATGATCCCGAGGCGCTCAAGCGGATCGTGATCGACACCATCCCGCCGCGCTCGTGACCTCGTCCCTCGACCGCCGCGATTTCCTCAAGAGTGCGGGCGCCCAGGCCGGGTTGCTGGTCGCCGGCGGGTCGTCGTTAGGCGTCGGGCTCGAGGACGTGCCGGCGCAGCAGCCGCGACCGCGCGCCCCGGGGATCTCCACCAACGCCCCGGACATCGTCGTGATCGGCGCGGGATGTATTGGCGGGTGGACGGCGCACCACCTGCAGTTGATGGGTGCGAAGGTCCGCGTGATCGACGCCTACGGGCCGGGCAACTCCCGCTCCACCTCGGGCGACTTCACGAGAGGTTTCCGCACATCCTACGGCGATCGCCCTCATGGCGAGCAGTGGATGTTGTGGGCGCACGAGGCGATCGCCAAGTGGAACGAGTGGAACGAGATCTTCTGGAAGGAGATGGGGGCCCGCGTCTTCTTCCAGACCGGGGACCTCATCACCCGCGCCACCTGGGAGCCGTTCCTCACGAAGACCCGCGAGTTGTGGGAGAAGAACAAGATCCCGTTCGAGGTGCTGTCGGTCGACGAGGCGCGGTATCGCTGGCCGGTGTTCAACCTGGACGGGATCAACGCGGTGCTCTACGAGCCCCAGGCCGGGGTGGGCCGGGCGCGACGCTCCTGCGAACTCGTGGCCGCGCGCATCGTGAAGATGGGCGGAACGCTCACGCTCGAACGCGTGACGACGATCATGCGGGGCGACGGCCAGATCGATCACCTGCTGCTCTCCAACGGCGAGCAGGTGCGTGGCGGGCAATACGTCTTTGCCTGCGGGCCGTGGCTGGGCAAGATCTTCGCGGGGCTGCTGGCGCCCCGCATGCGCACGCCGATGGGCAACGTCTTCTACATGGCGACCCCGGTGGGCGACAACCGGTTCCAGGCGCCGCACATGCCGAGCCACAACTTCCCCGGGATCACGGGATGGCCGGCGGTGCCGATCGACAACCATGGCTTCCGCACGCGCATCGGTGGTGGCCAGGCGGGTGACCCGGATTCGAGCGAGCGGATGGTGGGCGCGCCTAACGTGGCGCGCTTGCGGACCTTCCTTGCCGAGCGATTCCCGCTGCTCAAGGACGCGCCGATCAACGAGCAGCGCGCCTGTCACTACGAAAGCACGGTCTCGCGCAACTTCATCATCGACAAGCACCCGGACCTCCGGAATGCCTGGATCGCCGGCGGCGGCAACGCCGAGGCGTTCAAGCAGGGGCCGGTGTTTGGTGAATACGTGGCGAAGCG
>JAEUJK010000224.1 GCA_016794735.1 Gemmatimonadota bacterium
GACTTGGGCATCCTCGACGGCGCGCCCGATCCCTTCCAGCTGCACGCGCATGGACTCGATGCGATGGACGGCGTCCGCGCCTTCGTTCATGTCGCGCGCGATCTGCGTGAGCATGGCGACCTGCGCGGTGATGTCACCTTCGGTGCCGCCGCTGTTGGGATCCTTGCGCACCTCGACGGTCTGTGACTGTGACTGGCCGCCCGCGTTCAGCGTGACCGTGTAGGTCCCCGGCGGGGCGAGAATGCTGAGGCGCCCGGTACCCGGTGCCACGCGCCCCTCCGGCCCCGGGATGATGTGCGGCGCGTACATCGGCGAGGTGCGCAGCCGCACTTCCATCGTCGGCTCGTAGCGCAGGTCCCAGTACACGCGGTTGATGCCCGCACTGTTGGTCCCGGTCAGCGTGCGCACGACCTGCCCCTGCGCGTTCGCCACCGTGAGCGTCACGCGTCCCTGCACCGGCTGCTTGAGGTAGTAGTTGATCCCCGCGCCATATCGCGGGTTCTCGCCGGTGGTGGGATCGTCGTACGTCGTCGACGGCGCCGTGATCGGGCGGAACCGATAGGCAAAGCGCTGCGTGAAGAGGTGCACGTCCTTCGCCAGCACCTCTGGCGTGAGCTGACGCAGCGGGGTGATGTCGTCCATGATCCAGAAGCCGCGCCCGTACGTCGAGATCACGAGGTCGCTGAAGTGTGGCTGGATCACGATGCCGGAGACCGGGGCGGCGGGCAGGTCGTTCTGCAGCGGCTGCCAGTTCTCCCCGTCATCGAAGCTCACGTAGATGGCGTTCTCCGCCCCGGCGTACAGCAGGCCGCGCCGCACCGGATCCTCGGCGATCACGCGCACGTACGAGAGCATGCTCGCGGGGATGCCATTCACGATCTTCCGCCAGGTGCGACCGTAGTCCGTGGTCTTGTAGATGAACGGATCGCGGTTGTTCACCTGGTGGTAGTCCACGGTGAGGTAAGCCGTGCCGGCGTTGTATCGCGACGGCGCGATCGAGCGGATCGAACCCCACGGCAGCAACCCGGGGAGGTTCGCCGTGACGTTGGTCCACGTCTTCCCGTTGTCCCGCGTGAGTTGGACCAGGCCGTCGTTCGTCCCCACCCAGATCAGTCCCTTCTCGATCGGGGACTCAGCGATCCCGTACACCACGCCAGTGTACTCGACGCCGATGTTGTCCGGGGTGAGCCCGCCCGAGCTGCCCTGACGGCTCTTGTCATTGAGGGTGAGGTCCGGGGAGATCACTTCCCAGCTCTGCCCGCCGTTGGTCGTGCGGTGCACGTGCTGGCTTCCCACGTACAGCGTGTTCCGGTCGTGCGGCGAGATTTGCAGCGGCGAGTCCCACACGAAGCGGTACTTATGGTCTGCCGGCGGACCGTTGAGCTGCTGCGGCCAGATCTCGACGTTGCGGAACTGGCGGCGTTCTTCCTCGAAGCGCACGACGATCCCGCCGACCATCCCGGAGCCCGAGGCGGTCGACCACACAATCTTCGAGTCGACCGGATCGGGGGTGGCCCAGCCGCTCTCGCCCCCACCGACCGAGTGCCACATCCCGCGCGGAATCCCGCCATCCCCACCAAAGCCCTGCACCCGGCTGTTGGACGGCCCACGATACGATGGCTCGTCCTGCTTGTTGCCGAGCACGTTGTACGGGATCTCGTTGTCGACCGTCACGTGGTACATCTGCGCGTTGAGGAGCCGCTGGCGGAACCAGGTCTTGCCGCGGTTCTGCGAGATGGAGAGCCCCTGGTCGTGCGCCACGATCATGCGGTTCCCGTTGGTCGGGTCGATCCACATGTCATGGTGATCCCCACCCGGCGCCTCGCCACGCTGCAGCACGTTGATCGTGCGCCCGCCATCGATGGACTTGGAGAACGAGGCGGTGAGGAAATAGGCCTCGTCCTCGTCGGACGGGTTCACGACGATGCGGGAGTAGTAGTGCGCGCGTCCCATGGCGTTGCGATCTCGGCTCGTGAGGGTCCACGAGTTGCCGCCATCCTCCGATCGCCAGAGCTGCCCGCTCTCGGTTTCCTGCCCTTCCCACGGCACACCGTCCCCGGTCTCGATGAGCGCATACACGCGGTCCGGGTTGGAGCTGGAGATGGCGAGGGCATGCTTCCCGGTCGGCTTGGTCGGCAGTCCGCGGCCCACGAGGCGCGTCCACGTCGTGCCGCCATCACGGGACACAAACAGTCCACTGCCGGGACCACCACTCCGGCGCCCCCAGGTCTTGATCTCGAACTGCCACATCCCGGCAAAGAGGATCCGCGGGTTGCGCGGGTCCATCACGAGGTCGGAACAGCCGGTGTTCTCGTCGACGAAGAGCACCCGTGTCCACGTCGCACCGCCGTCGGTGGTGCGAAAGACGCCACGTTCCGGCTGCGGACCATAGGAATGGCCCAGCGAACAGGCGAGGACGACATCCGGGTTCTGCGGATGGATGGTGATCCGGGCGATGCGCCCCGTCTTCTCGAGGCCCACCGGCACCCAGTGGCGTCCCGCATCCGTGGACTTGTACATCCCCATCCCCACCGAGATGTGCGAGCGAATGTGCGCCTCGCCGGTCCCGGCATAGATGACGTTCGGGTCCGAGCGCGCGATCGCCAGGGCGCCGATCGATTGCACCGGATGTCCGTCGAAGATCGGCTCCCAGTTCACCCCGGCATCGACGGTCTTCCAGATGCCGCCTGAGGCCGCGCCGACGTAATAGGTCATCGGATCGCCAGGCACACCGGCCGCCGCGCTGAAGCGGTTGCCTTCAGGGCCGATGGTCCTCCAGTGCAGCCCCTTGTAGACGTCCGGTGAGATGCGGGGGGCCACCTGGGCAGCCGCGCCGGTCACGACCGTGACCAGCAGGAGGGCAGCGAGACGCGAAGACATGGATCGTGGGTCGACGGGTGGGTCAGGGCGCGACGGGATTCCTGATGCTACGCCCCGACACCACGCGCGTCAAAGTTCCCCACGGGAATGGAGGCTTCCTGCCGCACGTCCCGCTCGCGAAGCAGCGACCACAACACCGGGACCACGAGTAACGTCAGCGCCGTACTGGACACCATGCCGCCGATCATCGGCACCCCGATGCGCTTCATCACCGTCGCACCCGTGCCGGTCGCCCAGAGCATGGGCAACAGTCCCACCACGGTGGAGGCGACGGTCATCAGCTTGGGACGCAAGCGTTCGGCCGCGCCCTCCATCACGGCCTCGTGCAACTCGGCGAGCGACGCCGC
>JAEUJK010000233.1 GCA_016794735.1 Gemmatimonadota bacterium
CCCGGCACGCGGATCCACTTGAACGTCCAGTGGTGCCGTGCAGGTCACCAGCGGCTTGGGATGCGCCGGAGCGGGCTGGGTGGCCTCCGCGCAGGCGGCCACGCAAAGCGTCAGTAGGCAGGAAGCAATCCGGCGCATCGCCTCCCAAGCTCAACACTCCCGTGCCGCTGGTCCGTGCCTCAGGTCACACCCGGATCAGGCGACCGTCCGCCGCACGCACAACAGTCGACACCCATCGTCCCCGGCAACGGTTGGGTGGTGCGTCGAGTCGGGCGCCGCCCGGTGGTAGTCCCCCACCGTGAGCGCCTCGCCCTCCACGACGCAGCTGCCGGCCAGCACCATCAGTTCCTCGATCCCCTCGTGCACATGTTCCTCGAGCACAGCCCGCGGGCGCGCATCGATCACCAACACCTGACCCGGAAGGCCCACCGGGTCCACGCGCACGCGCACCCCCTCATTGAGCGGGACCCACTGCTCGCCGGACACCACGGAGAGCGTCGACGCGGGCCCACGCACGGCGGTGACATACTCGATGAGGCGCGTGGGCACACGCGCGATCCACGCGCCAGTGATCCCGCCAGCCGTGTCTCCCACGGTGAGGCGGCGTGCCGCGGGACCATCCACGATCCCCTCGATCACATGCCAGGTGACATGACCGGGAATCTCCGGGCCGGGTAGCTGGGCGCCGGGATCGGCGCTCAGCAGGCGCGTGGCGAACCGGTCACGGGAGTCGCGGAACAGCGCACGAGCCTTCACCGCCGGGGCGACCTCGAGCCAGAACCCCTGCGACGCGCGCAGGAAGACCAGTGGCGCCGGCACCCCCTGCGCCAACACACGCGCGCGCAGCGTTGATGGTGGCGCCAGCCGGGGCACTCCCGGATCCTGGTCGCCCAGCGCGTTCATCAGCTCACGCGCGCAATCGTCGTCTGCACCCCAAGCACCGCCGCTGGCGATCCGCCCCGGACCAGTTCGACCATCACCTGGATGGAATCGCCGGCCGCCCATCGTGGACCGTCGCGCAGCATGAACTCGACCGTGGTCGCATTCGCCATGCGTGGCGACTCCTCGCGCAGCATCCCCACCCAGCTCTCACCCCCGCGCTGCACGCGCACGCGCGTGAGCGCAAGGTCGGCGGCGATGGGTTGCGCGCTCGACAGTCGGACGACGGCCAGCATCGGATCGCCGGCATCGCCCACGACCGGCTGGAACGAGCGCCACGCTTCTACTTCCAGCGTGTAGGCGACGCCCTCAACCGTCGCCGACGCACTCGCGGCTTCGGGCCAGCGGCCCTGCTCCCCACCACCCGATCCACCGCCAGATGGCGCGCACGACATCAACAGCACCGCGCCGGCAAGGCACCAGTGGCGTGTGGCCCAGCGCCGCGGGTCAACCCTAGTGACGCGCAAATACGGTGGTCTTGCCAGCGCGCGTGAAGGTGAGCACCTGGTAGGCATCCTTCGCCCCACCGGGCACTTCCATTCCCGGGCTGCCGCGCGGCATTCCCGGCGCCGCGATCCCGACGATCGCTGGCTTTTCCTTGAGCAGGCGATGAATGTCCTCCGCCGGCACGTGCCCCTCCACGACGTAGCCGTTCACGACCGCCGTGTGGCACGACTGGAGGTTGTCGCCAACCCCGCGCTTGGCCTTGAGCTCCTGCAGCGCGGTCTCGTCGAGGTCGGTCACCCGAACCTCGAAGCCCGAGCTCTTCATCTTGTCGACCCACGCCTTGCAGCACCCGCAGGTGGGTGACTTGTAGACCTGCATCAGCGGTGCTGCGGCAGACGGTGCGGCCAGCGGAGCCGGCCGACCTGCTGCGAGGGACGCCGCGACCCCCGCGACGAGGGCGAAAGCGATTGGGAGTCTCATCGGGATTTCAGGGTGATTCGGGGTGCTGATACACCTTAGCGGACGAGGAGTCCCGCGCAACCGGGGGAATCACCGGCGACTGGCGTGGTATGCCAGGGTGGCCCCGATCGATGGAAGCGAAACGGTGAGGGCGCCGAGCCCGAGGCAGAGCGGGCCACATCGCACCCCGCCGTCGTAGCGGGCATTCCCAAGGCGGGCGGTGAGCGCCGAGGCGCCGATGCCGGCCGCCGCCCCGAGGAACGCCACGCTGTATCGCCCGCGATCACCAATGAGGGCCGGGGCGGCCGCGGTCGCCGCCGCCGCCCCCGTATATGCCGCCAGGTAGGCGGTCCGCTGGATGCGCCCCTCGGGCCAATCGGTACGCTGCGCGATGCGCTTTGCCGCCCACCCGGTCCCGAAGAAGCCGATCGGGGTGAACACCACGCCGGCCGCGACCTGGAAGGTGACCCTGGCCGCCGACACCGCCGGCAACGGCTCCTGGGCGCGCCCCACCGCTGCGGTCGCTGCCAACAGAACGACAACCCAGCCCAGCCTACGCACTGGACGTGATCACTCCCATCTCCTTCACCTGGTCCTTGTTGACGAGGATGCGGAGGTTGTTGCTGGTCGGGTCGGCCGGGACAAGGAAGAAGTACGTCTTGAGCGGGGGAAAGCGCATCACCATCCCGACGATGCGCTCCTGGTCGTGAAAGACGACCTCGATGAGCTTGGCCCCCCGCAGCCGGGGGTCCCCCGCGTCCACCACCTGCGCATCCGACTTCTGCGAGTCCCCGTCCAGGCTCTTCACGAAGAACAGCGCCTTGAGCTCCCGGAGGGCGATCTCGATCATCTCGCCTCCCGACGTGCGCACGTGGCAGGTGGGTCGCTCGGGAGCGACGTCCAGGCTCATCCCCTTCACGATGCGGCCGTCGGCGAAACGCGCGACGATGGCGTTGGCAGCCATGGACTCCGGGCTCGAGTTAGCGGTAGGATAACAGTAGGGTTAATGCCCGCCGTGACAAGGCAGAACCGCGAAACCCCGCGGACCGGCGAACGGTAGGGTCAGGCACCTGCGCGCACCGTGGAGGCACGTCCGATGGAAGAGATCAAGGTCTCGGGTGAGAACCTCAAGAAGAAACTCAAGGAGATCATCCGCGAGGGGAACGTCCGCCGGATCATCCTGCGTAACCCACAGGGTCGGCAGCTCCTCGACATGCCGTTGAGTGCCGGCCTGGTCGGTGTGGCGCTCCTGCCGTTCTGGGCCGCGGTCGGCGCCATCGCCGCCCTGGCCACCGACTATACGATCGTGGTCGAGCGTGATCCCGGTACTGCGGTGACCAAGCCGCCCGCGGCCTAGCCCCGCAGCTTCTCCAGGCGGCGCTCGATCAACGCCACGAGTTCCGCCATCCCGTCGCGATCGAAGATGAGTCGCGCCCCGGCCGCTGCGTACAACTCGGGCAGCGGCCGCGTCCCGCCGAGCGCCTGGAACGCCCGGTACCGCCGCAGCGTCCCGGCCGGGTCCTGTTGCGCGTCGCGCCATAGCTGCAGCGCCCCCAACTGCGCAATGCCGTACTCGATGTAGTAGAAGGGGAGCTCGAAGATGTGCAGCTGGCGATACCAGCGCGCCACACGCTCCTGCTCCAGCCCGGACCAGTCGACCCCGGCCTCGTACCGCCCGCGGATCCGCAACCAGGCCTGGTCACGCGCCACGGCATCGTGCCCCTCGCCGCTGGTGTAGATCCAGCGCTGGAATGCATCCACGCTCGCGATGTGGCACAGGCTGGTGAGGACGTCCTCGAGCTGCTCGATCTCCACCGCGCGGGCCTGCTCCGGCGTGTAATACCCGGTGGGCTGCACCAGCCACGGCGTCACGAGCAGTTCCATGCTCATCGACGCCAGCTCGGCGGCCTCGTGCCCCGCACTCCGCTGCCACAACCACGGCAACCGGTTGGCGGCAAAATCGTGAAAGCAGTGCCCGGCCTCGTGGACGAGGGTGTTCACGTCGTCGGGCACGCCAACCGCATTCATGAAGATGAACGGCTGCTTGCGCCACGCGAGGTTGGTGCAGTAGCCGCCCGGTGCCTTGCCCGGACGACTGCCCAGGTCGAGCAACCCGGCTTCGGACATTTCCCGGAAGCGCGCGCCAAGTTCGGGATCGAGGCGATCAAAGATCCGCTGCGCCGGCGCCACCAGGCCGTCGACATCCGTGAACGGACGCACCGGGTCGCGCGCCTCGAGTTGCACGAGGGTGTCCCACGGCCGCACGGTCGGCACACCGAGCACCTCCCGGCGATGGGCCATGAGGCGGGCCACCACCGGCGTCACCGTCTCGGCGACGGCGTCGTGGAAGCGGGCGCAATCATCGGGGGTGTAGTCAAAGCGGTGCTTCGCGGCGAAGGCCCAGGTCATGTGGTCCGGGAACCCCGCGTTGCGGGCGATCTGCTGCCGCAAGGCGAACATCGCGTCGAACTGGGCCGCGAAGGTCTCGCGTTGGGCGAGGTACGCCTGCGCCCCGGCACGAAAGGCGCGCTCGCGCACCGTGCGATCCGGGCCCTTGAGGAACGGCTGGAGTTGGGGGACGGTGAGCGTCTCCCCGTCCCATTCAACCGAGAGCCCACCCGCCACTTTCTGGTACGCCGCGACGTGTTCCTCGAGCTCCGTGAACAGCGGCACGTTGGCTTCGCGGAAGATCGCGATGTCCGATCGGAACTCCCGCAGGACCATCTCCATCCCCGGCGGCTGGAACCCCCCGTCCACCAGGCGCTGGGCGAGGCGCACGTGCTGCTCGACGACCTGCGGGAAGATCTCCGACGACCAGCGCAGGTTTGCCGCCTCGCGGGCCGGGTCGGTGGTGTCGCAGGTGTACTCGATCATGGCGACCGACGCCGCCTCCTCGACCATTTCCTGCAGGCGTGACCATTCGGTCAACCAGGCCGACCCGTCGCCCGTGATCGGCGCCTTGGCGAGGGCCTCGTACAGGGGGGCCAGGTCCTCCCACGTGGCATCACGCAGGTCGGCTGGCGAGGTCGGGGAGGGCGTCGAAAGCGTCACCCGCGCAACATAAACACCGGGCGGCCGAGGGACCCACACCATCTCAACGCACCCCCGGGTCGTTTTGTCCCGCTGCAGAGCCGTCCGGGAGGCGCCGATACTGAGCGGAGGTAGTCCACCCTCGCGCTGTCCATGTCCGACATCTTTCTCGTCCGTCAGCCCGTCTTTGACCGGGGCGATACCGCCATCGGGTACGAGCTGCGTTTCAGGCCGACGGATGACGGGACGGACCCCTTCGCGCGCAGCTACATGAGCGGGTCGTTCGAGTTCCTGCGGTCGGGGTTGCCGGCCTGGGTGCGCGCGACCCGCCAGCAGCTGGTCGATGGGATCTACAGCACCCCGGAACCGCAGTCGCTCGTGGTGATGATCCCACCCGAGGTCGGGGTGGATGACGAGGTCGTCACCGCGGTGAGTGAGCTGGCGAAGCGCGGGGTGAAGATCGTCCTCGACGAGTTCGAGCTGCCGCGGGCGACCGGCGCCCCGATCCTCAAGCTGCTCGCCCATGCGGCGATGGTGCGCGTGGACCTGCGGGTGCAGAACCCGGCGGTGCTCGGTGCCCTCGTGGCGGCGCTCAAGAAGCAGCAGAAGCGGGTCATCGCCGACCACGTGCTCGACGCGAAGTTGCACGAGGCCTGCCTCAAGCTCGGCTTCGATGTCTTCCAGGGCCCGCACTTCAGCCGCCCGGAGCCGCTGCCGGCCGCGGAGTTGCCCACGTCGACGGCCGCGGCGTTGCGCCTGCTGGCGCTCGCGCGCGACCCCAACACGCCGGAGCGGGAGCTGGAGCGCGTGATCTCGGCCGACCCGGGGATCACCTACCAGTTGCTGCGCATCGTGAACTCGGCCGCGTTAGGCGGGCGCGGGATCACGTCCATCCCGCACGCCCTGCGGCTCGTGGGCCGCAACAACGTGGTGCGGTGGCTGGCGCTGGCCTCGGCCACGTCGCGCACGGGCAAGCGCGGGGCCGACGACGAGTTGATCCGCCAGACCGTGCAGCGCGCCCGCTTCTGCGAACAGCTCGCGCTGCCGCGCACGGGCCTCGACAAGGGCACGCTCTTCCTGATGGGGTTGTTCTCGCTGCTCGACGCCGTGTTCCGGATGCCGATGTCCGAGGTGCTCGAGCGCGTGAACCTCGCCGACGACGTGAAGCTCGCGCTGCTCGACCGCACGGGGCCGTACGCCGATCCGCTGCTGATCGTGGAGTCGTACGAACTGGGACTCTGGGAGAGCGCGGGTGAGGCGGCGGGTCGCATCGGGCTCGATGCGGCGAAGTTGCCGGG
>JAEUJK010000298.1 GCA_016794735.1 Gemmatimonadota bacterium
GTCATGTTCTTCTTCCTCCATGTCTTCATCATGGAGGCCTTCAAGATCCCGAGCGGATCGATGGAGGGGACGCTGCGGGTCGGCGACTTCCTCCTCGTCAACAAGCTGGTCTATGGCGCCGAGCTCCCGGTGGCGGGCAAGCGATTGCCCGCGCTGCGCCAGCCGGAACGCGGCGATGTCATCGTCTTCAAGTTCCCACCCGACCCGTCGAAGAACTTCGTGAAGCGACTGGTGGGGCTCGCCGGTGACACACTCCAGATGGAAAGCGGGATCCTCATCCGCAACGGGGTGCGCCTGGAGGAGCGGTACGTCTCCCACGCCGCCCCGGACACCGATCCCGGTGGTGAGGAGTTCCGCTGGCAGCGGGATCACCTGGTCACCTCGGCCCACGCGTACGGCGCCTACCTGCCGTCGCGGGACAACTGGGGCCCACTCGTCGTGCCCGAGCACCACTACTTCATGCTCGGGGACAACCGTGACAACTCGTATGACAGCCGGTACTGGGGATTCGTTCCCGATTCCCTGATCCGCGGCCAGCCGCTCGTGGTGTACTACAGCTACGCGCCAGACTCCGCGGACGGCATGGCCTGGCTCACGAAGGTCCGCTGGTCCCGTCTGGGACGTCGAATCCGCTAGCTTTCGCTCTTCGCCCCAGCCCCTCCGCGTGACCGACCCGTATCTCCCACCCGTTGAACCGCCGGACGCGCCAGCGCCGACCCGCCGCAAGGGGATCGGCAGCGGTCGCCTCAGCAAGCGATCCGCGTTCGACGAAGGGTCGCTCGACCAATACCTGCGCGACATCTCGGCCTATCCGCTGATCACGCGGGAAGACGAGGTCGAGCTCGCGGGGCGCATTCGTGTGGGCGACGAGGAAGCGCTCGACAAGCTGGTGAGATCCAACCTGCGGTTTGTCGTCTCGGTCGCGAAGAAGTACCAGAACCAGGGCGTGTCGCTCTCCGACCTGATCAACGAGGGCAACCTCGGCCTCATCCGCGCGGCACACAAGTTCGACGAGACCAAGGGGATCAAGTTCATCTCCTATGCCGTGTGGTGGATCCGGCAGGCGATCCTCCAGGCGCTCGCGGAGCAGTCGCGCATCGTGCGCGTGCCGCTCAATCGCGCCGGGACGTTGCACCGGATCGGGAAGCGGGCAAACGCACTGTTGCAGGAGCTGGGGCGCGAGGCCACCCACGCCGAGATTGCCGATGGCATGGACATCACGGTCGAGGAAGTGGCCAAGACGATGTCGATCGCCCAGGCGCACCTGAGCCTCGATGCCCCCCTCTCGCAGGGCGAGGACAACAACCTCCTCGACTACCTCCCGGACAACCTCAATCCCACGCCGGACGAGCAGACCTTCGAGAAGGCGCTCACCCAGTCGATCGAGGATGCGCTGGGCAGCCTGAAGGAGCGCGAGGCCAAGATCCTCCGCCTCTACTTCGGGCTCGAGGGCGAGGAGCCGATGACGCTGGAGCAGATCGGGGCGCTCCTCGGCATCACGCGGGAGCGGGTGCGCCAGATCAAGGAGAAGGCGCTCTCGCGCCTGCGCCACGTGAGCCGCGCGCGCGCCCTGGAGTCGTACCTCGGGTAGTCGCGTGGCTGACCGCGACCCCGCCGGCCGCGAGGCGCTCGCCCGGGAGTCCAACACCGAGTTGCCGCTGCGCTTGCCCGGGCTGGGCGTAGCCCTGCGCATCGCCGCGCGTGCGCTGACCCTGCGGTGCCCGCAATGCGGCGGGCGCCCCGTGATCGTGCACTGGTGGCGCATGCGGTCCCACTGCGGCCACTGCGGGCTGCACCTGGAACGGGGCGAGGCGGACTACTTCATCGGCTCGATGATGTTCAACCTCGTGCTCGGGGAAGGGGTCTTCGTGGTGGCGTTGCTCGGCACCTTGGCGTGGCAGTGGCCGCGGGTCCCCTGGGACGCGCTCCAGGTCGCGATCCCGCTGGGGCTGATCTTCGCCCCGGCCGTCCTGTTCCCCGTCTCCAAGCTCGCCTGGCTGGGGTTCGACCTCGCATTGCGCCCCGAGGGCCCCCGGGGCTGACCCACCGGTCGTCGACGGGCGAGCCGGGTGCGTATTTTGTCCCCATGGCTGACAACTACTCGTTCGACGTGACCACCGGGGTCGACCTGCAGGAGGTCGACAACGCCGTGAACCAGGCGCAGAAGGAGATCGCCCAGCGCTACGACTTCAAGGGATCGAAGGCCTCGATCACCTTCACGCG
>JAEUJK010000312.1 GCA_016794735.1 Gemmatimonadota bacterium
TGCAGCAAGGCGAGCGCGAGATCCGCGGCCTCGTTGCCGACCTCGGCCTGCTCGTACTCGAAGACCACGTCGTACACGCCCGGGCGGCCGTCGATCTCACGCGTCTTGCCGAAGGTGACGTCCTCGCCCGTCATGTTCTGCAGCTCGATCGCCGCGTGTTCGAGCACGTGCCCGAGCCAGGTGCCTTCGTCCTCGCGCATGCGGCGAATGAACCCGCCGGGAACGCCGTAGGAGCAGCCGTGTTCGGAGAGTCCTGGCAGCCGCTCGATCAGCGTGTCGATGAAGGCCGCGCCGAGGCGCGCCGTGGGCCACTGCTCCAGTTCGCCGAGCTCCACCTCGAGGCGGATGACCGGGAAGTGCGCGTAGATGGAGGGACCAACAAAGACGCGGCGATCGAGGATGCGCATGGGCAGGGACGAGGAATCCGGGGAAACTGCCTCCAAACCCTCGCGGCGGAAGACGCCGGGGAGGGGTGTGCCCCGCCGGCGCAGCACAATTCGCCAAGACATCGACGTCTCACGATCTGGCGCTCGATCCGCGGCGCCGCGATCGGTAGGGATCGGGGTCAGCCCGGCCCCTCCTCGGCCAGACGCGCCTGCCTTTTGTACACGGACAGCGACGTGGCGGCGGATCAACTCCACTCGCCCCCCACGTGGTCGATGGCCCGTTCTGGTGCGTGTCGCCTGAGGCCTCGGGCTGACGCTGTGGTGTCTAGCACCTCCACCTTTCAAAATGGTGCGTTCTGAATAATCTCTTTAGGCCCACACCAGGGCGCACCTTTTTGTATTTGACCAAGTGGTGGAAACTCCCTATCGTCGAAAGGAAATGAGGGGAGAGCACCTAATGATGGGGACGCGCGGACGAATCCTTCATGCGCGCGCCCACAGGCGATGGGCTACGCTGACCGCACTCCTGTGCGTCGCATGGTCGCGGCCGCTCGTGGCGCAGGAGCTTCGTGTGACGGCTGTTGACTCCGCGACAGGTCAGCCGCTCGCAGGGGTGATCATCTCCGTGATCAGCGCCAAGGGAGCTATGCGCGTGCACGGCCTCACCGATGAGGTCGGTGTGCTGCGACTTCGCACGGACGTTGGGAGTTCGATCGAGCTGACGGGCCAACGGGTAGGGCTGGCCGATGCGCGTCTCGGTCCCCTCACCATCGCCGTTGGGGTTCAAGATGTCACGCTCTCACTCGGCCCATCCCGCCAGCGCCTGTCCGGCGTGACGATCACCGGACGTTCACAGTGTGGCGCCATGGGCGCTGGCACCGATGCGGCCCAGATCTGGAGTGAGGTGCGCAAGGCGCTTACGGCCTCGACCTTCCGCGCACGAAGTGCACCCGCGTTGCGCGTGTGGCGATATGTGCGGACGCTCGATACGCAGGATCGCGTCCTGCAGGACTCGGTGAGCTCGCGCGAGGCCACCAACGACCCGGGGTTCTCGTCAGCCCCGCTCACCTCCGTGATGCAGGCAGGCTTTGTCCAGACACGAGACGAGCGCCAGGTGTACTTCGCGCCGGACGCTGCGGTGCTGCTCTCCGACGCCTTCGTGCAAGAGCACTGCTTTCGGGCGGGGAGCGCCGGCGCCGGGTTGCTTGCCCTCCAGTTCTCGCCGCGGCCTGGTCGTTCG
>JAEUJK010000350.1 GCA_016794735.1 Gemmatimonadota bacterium
GAATCCACGCACGTGCTCGCCCTCGCCTGGTTCGTGGGCAGTGCGATCGCGCTCGACCTGCGCCTGCTCGGCGTCACCTCAACCGCCATCCCGGCACGCGCCTACACCGGCCAGCTCCTCCCTTGGACGCGCGCCGGGTTCGCCGTCATGGTCATCACCGGGGTCCTGCTCTTCACCGCGACTCCGGTCACGTACTACGAAAGCCTGTTCTTCCGCATCAAGGTGGTCCTGCTCATCGTCGCGGGGGTGAACGTCTGGTACTTCCACGGACGAACCCAGCAGACCATAGCGTCCTGGGACCATCAGCCACGACCGCCGCGCGCCGCCCGGGTGGCGGCCATGGTCTCGCTGGCCTCATGGGCGGGGGTGGTGGTCGCCGGGCGCCTCGTGGCCTACAACTGGTTTGCCTGTGACCTGCAGACGCAGGCCACGTGGATCACCCGGCTGTCGGGGTGCCAGCTCCCCTGATGGATTTCCTCCCCTTCTTCGAGTGGTGCGAGGCGAGTGCCCTGGGACAACTCGTGCGCACGTCGGTGTGGCTGTTTCCCGTGATCGAGGCCGCCCACCTGCTCGCGCTCTGCCTGCTCGGGGCCGGGTTGCTCGTGGTGGACGCGCGCATGCTCGGTCGCGGGCTCAGCACCTCCCCGATCGGCGCCGTCTACACCGCCCTCGCTCCGTGGATGCGGGCCGGCGCCTGGAGCCTGATCGCGACCGGCATCCCGCTCTTCATGTCGGAAGCGGTGAAGTGTTACTACAACCCGAGTTTCTGGGTGAAGATGGCGACCCTGCCCGTCGCGATCCTCTTTGCGTGGCGCGTCCGCGCACCCATCGCGCGCGTGGCGACCGAGGTCACGACGCAGACGCGCCTCGTCGCCGCCACCTCGATGGCGCTGTGGTTCATCGTGGCGGCGGCCGGTCGCTGGATCGGCTTCTCGTCCTGAGCGGGACGAACGCGGCGAGGCGAGGGGAATCGCCTGCCTCGCCGGCCTGACCTCACGGCTTCTTCTTCGGCGGCTCGGTCGGATCGCGCCCGTCACGTGGCGCGCCGGTCCCGGACGATCCCATGAAGATCTTGCGGCCGTCCGTGAACGTCACGTCGCGGCCGTTCGCCCGCTTGAGGGAGTGATCCTTCGTCTGGTAGCCATCGATGATCAGCTCGGTCCCGAACGTGAGCGACTGCCGGGTGAGCCCGCGGCGCAGCAGGGTGTTTGGTGTGCCTCCCTCGATCATCCAGACCTCGGGCTTCCCCTGCTTGTTCATCACTTCGACATGGATCCACGCGTGGGGATTGACCCACTCGAGCTTCACGACCTTGCCCTGCAGTCGGATGGGGGCATTGGGATCGAACTCCGCGCCGAACGCGTGGTGCGCCCAGAGTGGTGCCGTCGACCCCAGCACCAGCACGACCGTGGCTGCCACCGCTGGTATGAACCGTCGCATCAGTCCTCCTGACGATTGGGCTTGCGGGCGGGCGCCGGCTTGCGCCGAGCCGCCTCTTTCTCCTGCGATCGCGCGCCGCTCAGGACGTTGGACAGCGCGTAGTTCCCTTCGTGGCACGCGTACTCGTAGATCTGCTCGTCCATCTTGAGGAAAGGTAGCTCACCACCCCACGGTGCCGTGAAGGTCGTCGAGTCCTCGACGAGGAACCGGTAGTTCAGGGTTCGCTCGTCCACCCGTACGATCCGCTCGGTGACCTTCATGTTGTCCGACGCCCCGCGGAAGTTCTGCTCGGGGTGGAAGTTCGTGGTTTCGACCACCAGGGTGTCCCCCTCCCACCGGCCGTACGAGATCCCCATCCACGGCCGTTCGAACAGGGGCTCGGCGGGCCGTTCGCCCAGTCGGATGATGCGTGCGTCGTGGACCATCTCGGTCATGATCATGACGTGGTCCTTCGTCTGTACGATCGTGTAGTTGTTGTTGTAGAAGTAGTTGGGGAGCATGGGCGGCCCCGCGTTCGACCCAAAGCTCATGATGCATCGCTCGGCGAGGGGACGATTCTCGGGATTGTCGTACTGCCCCATCCCGGCGAAACGTCGTGCGCGCTCCATCTGTCGCGCCCGGGCCGCCGCCGTGATCGGCGGCACCCGTCCGTTGCCGGGATTCGTGATGATCGATCCCCGCGCCTCGCCGTTCACGACCATGATGTGGTCGCCCGCATCGATCCAGAAATAGTTGTAGCCGCCGACCATCCCCGCGGCACCGGTCGATCCGTCGCCACCCACCGGTGGTGCGGTGCGGTTGGGATCACTCTTCTGGCTGAGCTTGTCGATGGAGTCCGTCCGGACCTTCTCGAGGGCGGCGACCTGCTCGCGCGACAACACCAACGGCAGGTTGCCGGGCCGCTCCAACGGCGTGAGCGTGGCGTTCGTCCAGTTCCCCTGGAGGTCGGGGTGGCCGTGCGCGGTGCGCGATCGCACCCACGGCGTCGGGGCCGCAGCCTGGGCCCCGAGACCGAACAGGGGGAGCACCAGCGGGACCAGGGTCCGGAACAGGAAGCGTCTCATGGCTTGAGGGGTGTCTTGCGCAGGTGACCGTAGAGGAGCTCCTCGACGAACGGCACACACTTGAACTGGCCGAGGCGCGCCTGGGGTTCGACGTTGCGATACAACGTCAGCTGCATCTTCCACGGCCTCGTGAAGGTCTCCGGGTCATCGATCGTCGCCTCGTAGCGCATGTGGTCGCGCCCCAGCAGGGTGTACCGCTCGACGACCTTCATCCCCGCGCTGTGGTGGTTGCCCGCGCGGTCGAACCAGGTCTGGTCATTGAAGCCGCGCACGGTGACCTCGAAGGTGTCTCCGTCCCAGCGCGCGTGGGATTGTCCCATCCACCCATCCACCTGCGGTTCGCCGGGGTCGGCCAGGTAGATGTGCCGCACGGCGCCCGCGTACTCGTAGGTGATGAACGTGGCCGTGTCTCCCTGGAAGATCTGGAACGGGTACGGCATGTAGGTGGCCCGCGGGACCCCGGGCAGGTAACACCGCACCTCCGGGTCACGGGCCAGCCACTCCGCGCGATTCTCGTTGCGGCGGGCGCGCGCTTCCGGCTTGTAGGGCAACGTGCCACCGACCACGATCCCCGGCCCGCCGGGCACCGCACCGATCGCCCCCAGCGCCACGACCTCCTTCGCGGGCACCGGCACCACCGGCCCGGGGCGCGTGGCGAGCGCCGGCCGCGGGTCGTGCGGCTCGATGTCGTAGTTGGCATGCGTGCCTAACGCCTGCCAGATCCCGCTCAGGTCCGGCCGGCCCTGCGGCGTGCGCGGGATGTCGGCAGTGGAGGCGGCAGCCGGCGCGGCGGGCACGCCCCCACGCTGCACCCACGCTCGTGACTGCGCGCGCACGACGTCGAGCAGGTCACCCATCACGAGATGCACGTCGATCAGGTGCAGTCCCCACACGGCCTGCGCCGGCGTGCCTGCCCCGATGTCTCCCGGGATGTCGTCGGCGCGGGGGTCACCCGGCTTCGCGTCGACGGTCACCTCGAGCCGTGAGCCGTTCGCGTCGGACACGCAGGCCGCGCGGAGCAGCCCGGGGACCTTCACGAACGGCGTCTCGATCGGTTGGCCGCCCGCCACCCACGGGTGCTGACGCAGAGGTGGCCCGCCCGTGATCGGCCGGCCCTTCCCGGTGAGGTACGCGTTGAGCGGCGCGGAACCACCGGCCAGCGCCGCCGGATTCGTGCAGGCCGCCTCCTGTCCCGCGGCCGCGACGCGCCCGAAGTACGCGCGTGGCGCCGGCGGCACCGTCGACCGGAACGCCCCAAACGATATCAAGCAGCCCAGCTGCCCGGTGGCCCGGCACAGCGGGATGTCCTGGTAGGTGCCCCCGACATCCTTCCCCGCCGTCACCGGGATGGCCGTCCCGAGCAGGATGGCCGACACGAGCATGCGCTTCGCCGGCGTCTTCTCGATCTCGAGCTTGAGCAACTCCGTGAGGACCATGGCGCCTTGCGAGTGCCCGACGAGCACCACGCCGCGCTGGCCCTGGTTGTCGCGGCGCAGGTAGTCGCGCCATGCCGCGACGATGTCGTTGTATTGTGGCCCGCGATTGAGCGGCACCGGCGCACCGCCGCTCAACGACTGGCGCAGGGCCTTGAGCGTGACCTGTCGGTACAACGGGGCAAACGGGCGGCACACGGAGGAGAAGCGCGCGAACTGCTGTCGCACCACGTTGCGTTCTTCCTCGCCCGCGATCATGTCGCTCCACGTCGTCGTGTCTTCCGACACGGTCGGATACACGTAGAAGCAATCGATCGGCGGATCGGTGGCGGGGGTGAACGGCTCGGTGCTGGTGCGGCCGTCCGCGGCGACGACGGTGGCATCGAGGTCGATCGCACAGGCGTCGCGACGACCGGGTCGGCACAACCACGCCTCGTCCTGCGTGTAGGGCACAATCGCAGGCGGCTGCTGCAGCGCGAACAACAACGGGAGGAGCATGTACGCCCGTGGTGAGGATGGGAGACGCTCGACCGCGCGGGACCAATTGTCAACCCGCCAGCTGGTGCCGCGATGCCCCGGAGCCATATTGGGTCACCCCGCGCCCGCCGAGGCCCGCCATGTCCGACACGCTTTCCCCTCGCCTGCCCCGTCGACGCTTCCTTGGCGGTGTCGCCGCCGCCGCGGGCACCCTCGGCCTCCCGCTCCCCGGGCTCGACCGTGTGCTCGGCGCCCAGCAACCGCGCGACGACGAATACGACAAGACAGCCAAGCTGGCCAACAACGAGAACAACTACGGCCCGTCCGAGGCCGTCGTCCAGGCGATGACGAAGGCGTTCAAGTACGCCAATCGCTACGGGTATCCCGACGGCAACCTCGTGGCCGAACTCGCTGCGCACCACGGCGTGAAGAATGAACAGATCCTCACGGCGGCTGGCTCCGGCGAGATCCTCGACGTGTGCTGCTCCGCGTTCCTGCAGGACGGCAAGAAGATCGTCGGGTCGGATCCCTCGTACAGCATCCTCTACTCGCACGCCACCGGGCTCAAGTCCGACACGATCAAGATCCCGCTGCTGCCGGACTATCGGCAGGACATCCCGGCGCTCATTCGCGCGACGCGCAACAACTACCGCGATGTCGGCTTCGTCTACCTGTGCAATCCCAACAACCCGACGGGGCGCCTGGTGACAACCGCCGAAGTGCGGCAGCTGCTGGACGGCATTCCCTCAGACGTGCCGGTGCTGATCGACGAGGCGTATCACCACTTCGTTGATGATCCGTCCTACAGCACCTCGGTGCCGTACGTGATCGAAGGGCGCCAGGTGATCGTGGCGCGCACCTTCTCAAAGATCGCTGCCCTGGCCGGGATGCGCCTGGGATACGCGATCGCCCCGCGCGACCTGCTCGCTCCCATGCGGGCGCACATGACTGGGAGCGTGAATGCGGTGGTCCGCTGGGGTGGCGTCGCCGCACTCAAGGACACGGCGCGCCAGGAGTGGGTGAAGCGGCAGACCATCGAACTCCGCGAGAAATCGCGGCGTGAGCTGAAGGCGATCGGCTACGACACGATCCCCTCGGACGCCAACTTCTTCATGGTGCACCTCAAGCGACCCGTGGTGCCCGTGATCGACGAGTTTCGCAAGCGCGACGTGCTCGTCGGACGTCCCTTTCCGCCACTCAATGAGTCGTTGCGCGTCTCGATCGGAACGCCGGAGGAGATGCAGCGCTTCCACACGGCGTTCCGCGAGATCATGAAGGCCTGAGCCCCGGCCTACCCGGGTCGTTCACACCCGAGCCGCGTCAGCTCACCCCGCTCCGCGGCCGCACCACGATGTTCGGGATGTTCTTCGACTTGAGCAGGTCGTTGAAGGCGGAGAGGTCGCGGGTGATCAGCAGGTCCAGCGCGTTGAGGTGATCGCGCAGCTGGCCATTCAGGATCGTGCGCACCTCCGTCGCCTGGTCCGTCGGCTTGTGGTCGGACGCGGCGACGCCGCCGGTGAGGTAGTTCAGCTTCGACAGGAGCTTGGACCCGAAACGCACACCGTCCTGCCCACCACCGGTCTGACGCAGGTCCACAAGGTTCATCTCGAGGTCGATGAGCTTCTGCTGCAGTTCGGTGGCCGTGCGCCGGACCTGCGCATCCTCCACCGCGCGACCGATCCCCTCGAGCTGCACGCGCATGGACTCGATGCGATGGACGGCGTCCGCGCCTTCGTTCATGTCGCGCGCGATCTGCGTGAGCATGGCGACCTGCGCGGTGATGTCACCTTCGGTGCCGCCGCTGTTGGGATCCTTGCGCACGTCGACGGTCTGCGACTGTGACTGGCCGGCCGCGTTCAGCGTGACCGTGTAGGTCCCCGGCGGGGCGAGAATGCTGAGACGCCCGGTACCCGGTGCCACGCGCCCCTCCGGCCCCGGGATGATGTGCGGCGCGTACATCGGCGAGGTGCGCAGCCGCACTTCCATCGTCGGCTCGTAGCGCAGGTCCCAGTACACGCGGTTGATGCCCGCACTGTTGGCCCCGGTGAGCGTGCGCACGATCTGCCCCTGCGCGTTTGCCACCGTCAGCGTCACACGTCCCTGCACCGGCTGCTTGAGGTAGTAGTTGATCCCCGCGCCATATCGCGGGTTCTCGCCGGTGGTGGGATCGTCGTACGTCGTCGACGGCGCCGTGATCGGGCGGAACCGATAGGCAAAACGCTGCGTGAAGAGGTGCACGTCCTTCGCCAGCACCTCTGGCGTGAGCTGCCGCAGCGGCGTGATGTCGTCCATGATCCAGAAGCCGCGCCCGTACGTCGAGATCACGAGGTCACTGAAGTGTGGCTGGATCACGATGCCGGAGACCGGCGCCGCGGGCAGGTCGTTCTGCAGCGGCTGCCAGTTCTCCCCGTCATCGAAGCTCACGTAGATGGCGTTCTCCGCCCCGGCGTACAGCAGGCCACGCCGCACCGGATCCTCGGCGATCACGCGCACATACGAGAGCATGCTCGCGGGGATGCCATTCACGATCTTCCGCCAGGTGCGACCGTAGTCCGTGGTCTTGTAGATGAACGGATCGCGGTTGTTCACCTGGTGGTAGTCCACGGTGAGGTAAGCCGTGC
>JAEUJK010000396.1 GCA_016794735.1 Gemmatimonadota bacterium
ACGTCGTCGACCGTATCGTCGGCCGTGGCGGAGGCAATCCCGAGGTTGGCATTTCCGACGAAGCCGACGGCGCCAGCCATCAGCGGCGACGCGAACGCCTGCCCGATACGCTCGGCTACCTGGACGAAGTTGCTCTCATCGACCATGTCTTCGAGCAGGATCCCGAAGCGGGCCCCCTCGAAACGGGCCGCGCTGTCCGTGCCGCGCAGGCAGGTGGAGAGCCTGACGGCGGCCGAGGCGATGATCGTCTCGACCTGGTCGATCCGCGCGCGGGTGGCGCCCGCGCGAAAGTCCTCGAACTCGAGGAGGAGGACGGCGAGCGGAAGTTGTTGGCGATGCGCGCGCGAGAGGGCGTGCTCCACGCGGTCGCGGAAGAGTGCGCGCGAGGGGAGCCCGGTCAGCGGGTCCTTCAGCACGGCCGTGTTTTCGTCGACCTCGCGCGGGGGGGCCGGACGCATCGAGACAACGACACACCGTTCGAGCGGGGCGTCGGCAAGGCGGGTCGCCGTGAATTCGACGTCGACGAAGGCGCCTTCATTGGTACGGGCGCGCCAGCGCTGGGGGACGTGCAGTTCGGCGCCGTTCGAGACACGAAGGACGGCCTGCGCGGCCTCGGCCACATTGTCCTCGTGCAGGAGCGAGGTCAGTCGCTTGCCGGCCAGGCCAGCCCCGGGGAAGCCGATCACGCGCTCCACGCCCTTGGAGGCCTTGGCGATGATCCCGTCGCGACTGACGATCAGCACAGCGTCGGCAATCTTCGTCAGCAGTTGTTCGTCACGCATTAGATCGGAGTCTGGCGAATCGGAGTCGGTCGAATCGGGATCGTGGCTCGTCATGATGCAGGGGCCGTTCCGCGTGCGGCGTCGTGGGGAGTATCGGCGTAGTCGTTGTCCAGCCACAACATACGGGCTGGATCGGGCAGGCGGCGGACTTTGCCGCCACCCCGTTCCTGGGGTACTGGAGCGACACCTTGTGGGGCGAAACCGGGGACGCGCGGGCGTGTATGTTCCGGTGCCGTGTGGACCCCTTCCTGGCTTGGCCGCTTCCAGTTCGAGAGCCCCTGGGCTCTGGCACTCCTCCTCGTGCTCCCCGCATGGTGGTGGTGGCGCAGCCGTCGCGGGTCCGAGCGCGCGATCACCTTCTCCGGGACCTCCGTCCTGGCACGTGGACCACGGATCGGGTCCTGGATACCCCGGGCGCTTGTCACCCTCCGGTCGCTCGTCGTGGCCGGGCTGGTGCTGGCCCTCGCGCGCCCGCGGATCGCCGGCCGGTCCGAGCAGTCCAACAGCGAAGGGATCAACATCGTCGTCGCCTTCGACATCTCGAGTTCCATGCTCGCGGAGGACTTCCAGCCGCAGAACCGGTTGGAGGTGGCGCGGGAGAAGGTGAAGCAGTTCGTGAACCTCCGGTCCAGTGATCGTATCGGGATCGTGGCCTTTTCCGGCGAGGCACTCACGCAGGTGCCGCTGACGACGGACTACCCGGTGGTGCTCGCGGCGATCGACAACCTGCAACCGGGGCAGTTGGAGGACGGCACGGCGATCGGGACGGCGATTGCGACCGCCGCCAATCGTCTTCGCGGGGCACCGGGGCGCTCACGCGTGATCGTGCTGCTCACCGATGGCGTGAACAACCGCGGGACCATCGATCCGCGCACCGCGGCGCAGGCTGCGGCGGCGTTCGGGGTGAAGATCTATACGATTGGCGTGGGGACCGAGGGGATGGCGCCGGTGCCCGTGGGGCGTGGGGTCTTCGGGTTGCGGTACGAGAACCGTCCGGTGGAGATCGACGACCAGCTGCTCACCGAGGTGGCCGAACGCACGGGCGGGCGGTACTTCCGCGCCCGCGACGCGGCCGCGCTCGATCGCATCACGACGGAAATCGACCAGCTCGAGCGCACGCCCGTGCGGACGCGCGTCTTCACGCGGTATGCCGAGTTGTTCCGCTGGCCGCTCGCGGTGGCCCTGCTTGCCCTGATGCTGGAGCTCGGGCTGGCCGCGTGGCGCGGGCCGCTGCCCTAGGGGCGCATCAGAGCCACTTGCGCCAGCGCAGCAGCGCCACGAGCGCGCCGCCTAACGCGAGCTGCAGCACGAGCATGATCTCGAAGCCCCACGGGTGGTCCGACAGCGGGATGCTGCGCGTGAAGTTCATCCCCCACATCCCGCTCACCACCACGAACGGCACGCTCAGCGTGGCCACGACGCTCAGACCCTTGGTCACCAGGTTGAGCCGGTTGGAGACCTGCGACAGGTAACTTTCCATCGTGCTGCTCAACAGGTCGCGGTAGGTGTCCAGCGAGTCGTTGATGCGCAGCATGTGGTCGTACACGTCGCGGAAGTAGAGCTGCAACTCGGGCGAGAGCAGGGGCGACGGCCGGTTCGACAGCACGTTGAAGATTTCACGCTGCGGCGCGAGGTAGCGGCGGAGCGAGAGGACCAGACGCTTGACGGCGAAGATGTCGCGGAGCGAGCCCTCGTCGAACGAGGCGAAGACGCGTTCCTCGAGGGAGTCCAGGAAGTCGTCGACCTTGTCGAGGATCGGGAAGTACGCATCGATGGCACTGTCCATCAGCTGGTGCGCGATGCGTGCCGGCCCGCGCCCGACGACATCCGGCGTGCGCAAGCAGATGCCGGCGAGGTGCTCCACGTGGTGCGACGGCCCGGAGTGCACCGTCACGAGGTACGTGGGACCAATGAAGAAGTAGAGGTTGGTGGTCTCGAGGTCGTAGGGGTCACTCGTCTCGTCGACAAACCGTACCACGCGGAGCGTGACGAAGAGGTAGTGGTCGTACTGGTCGACCTTCGGGCGGCTCACCGGGTTGAGGACGTCCTCGATGGCCAACGGGTGGAAGCCGAAGAGCTTCTCCAGCAGCGCGAATTGCGAGCGGTTGGTGCTGTCG
>JAEUJK010000403.1 GCA_016794735.1 Gemmatimonadota bacterium
GAGGCGGAGCTGGACTGCGCCCGCGTGTTCATCCACATGGCCTACCGGCGCACGCGGCGGAACCTGCGCGGTCTCAAGGTGAACCAGGACACGCGCCTCGACGCGATTGCCGCGCGCGCCGTGGCGAGCGGCGACCTCGCGCCGCCCGCCCCGACCGATCGTTAGGCGCCCAGCGCCTTCCGCACGGCGGGCGCCACGACGGTCGCATACAGCTCGATCGCCTTCAGCATCTTGGCGTGGGGCATGGACCCCACGCTGAATTGCATGAGGAAGCGATCCATGCGGAACAGCTCGTGCTCGAAGAGGATCTTGTCGATCACTTCCTGCGGGTCGCCAACCAGCAACGCGCCCCGCGGGGAACGCTCCGCCTCGTAGCGCTGCCGCGTGGGCGGCGGCCATCCCCGTTCACGCCCGATCCGCCCCATCGCATCCAGGTACGGCGGCCACGCATCGTCTGCCGCTTCGCGAGACGTCGCCGCGAGGAACCCATGCGAGTTGATGCTCACCTTGAGCGCTGACGCCGGGTGCCCGGCCTCGCGCCCCGCCTCGCGGTACAGGTCCACCAGGTCCGTAAAACGTTCGGGGGCGCCACCGATGATCGCCACCGCAAGCGGAAGCCCCAGCGTGCCCGCACGCACGACCGACTCCGGCGTGCCACCCACCGCAATCCAGACCGGCAGCGGATCCTGCACCGGGCGCGGATACACCCCGCGATTGGCAATGGGCGCACGATGCCGCCCACGCCACGTGATGTGCGTCGACTTTCGCAGCTCGAGCAGCAGGCCGAGTTTCTCGGCGAAGAGCGCGTCGTAGTCGTTGAGGTCGTAGCCAAAGAGCGGATACGACTCGATGAACGACCCGCGGCCCGCCATGATCTCCGCGCGTCCACCTGACAGCAGGTCGACGGTCGCAAACTCCTGGAACACGCGCACCGGGTCGTCCGAGCTCAACACGGTCACGGCGCTGGTCAACCGGATGCGCTTCGTGCGCACCGCGGCCGCGGCGAGGATCACCGCGGGAGTCGAGACGACGAAGTCGGGACGGTGGTGTTCGCCGATCCCGAAGACGTCCAGCCCGGCCTGGTCCGCGAGCTCGATCTCCTCCATCAGGTTGTGCAGGCGCTGCGCCGCGCTGATCGAGGTGCCGGTCGCGGGATCCCGCGAGTTTTCGGCGAAGGTGTAGATGCCCAGTTCCACGAGTCGAAGAGGTGAAAGGCCCCACCAAGGTAGCAAGGTCAGGCGGCGTCCCGGCATCTCGGGATCATCTCGCGGCGCGGTGGGAGACGTTCGATATTCCGGCACCCCGCCCACCACCGGACCCCCTCCGTGCCCCAGATCTTCCCGCAACGGATGACCGCCGAGATCGACGGCGACTTCGTGGTCTTCCTCATCGGCATGCGCATCAACCGATGGTGGAAGGTGCACAAGTGGTTGCCGGTCGCGCTCGCGATGCCGCGCATGCTGAAGGAGCTGCGCAACAAGCCGGACGCCGGCCTGCTTGGTGTCACCTTCACCCCGTCGGTGATCGTGCAGTACTGGCGGTCGTTCGAGCACCTCGAGCACTACGCGCGCTCGCACGACCATGAGCATTGGCCCGCCTGGGTCTGGTTCAACAAGTCGGTGCGCGCCGCCAGCGGCGACGTCGGCATCTGGCACGAGACCTACCTCGTGAAAGCCGGACAGTACGAGGCGGTCTACGCCTCGATGCCTCGCGTGGGCCTCGCCGCCGCCGCCCGGCACCTGTCCGTGTCCGAGGCGAAGGAAGGCGCCCGGCAGCGGTTGGAGGCTGGGGCCGGAGGCACCACCGGGTGAGTGCTCCGCTCACGGCGCGCGAACGCTTCACCGCGTTCCGCAGGTCACTCCCACGCACGCCGCGCCTCACGACGCAGCGCGTCACCGCGCGTGGACTGCAGTTCGCCGTGTACCACACCGAGCCGGTCCCGGCGCGCCCACCGCTGCTGTGCATCAACGGCGGGATGCTCTACAGCCACAAGCTGTTGTGGCCTGCATTGTCGCCACTCGCCCAGCACCGGCAGCTCTTCTTCTTCGACCAGCGCGGACGCGGCGACTCCCAGGCGCCCCCCGGCGT
>JAEUJK010000414.1 GCA_016794735.1 Gemmatimonadota bacterium
ACAGATGTCGATGCCGCCCTCGACCTGTTCGAACAAACGGAGAAGGACATCCCCTTCGATGTCCAGACCGCCTTCTGGGACGGCTGGTCCGCTCTCCCGGCGGCTCGACGGGCCGCGCTCCGGCCGCTCGCCCGTCGGCTAGGGTTTGACGGGGACTAGGAGCCGGTCAGCCCGCGAAATGCTGCTTGCGCCGGAGCCCGGCGAAGCGTACTCCTCGGTTGCCGTCTGCCGTCTGCCGTCTGCCGTCTGCCGTCTGCCGTCTGCCGTCTGCCGTCTGCCGTCTGCCGTCTGCCGTCTGCCACCATGCCCTTCGTCGTCTTCGTCGCCCCGCTCCTCTCCGACAACGCCTTCCGCATGATCGACGCGGTGGCGGCGCTCCCCGACGTCGCGCTCGGCGTCATCACGCAGGACGAGGCGGGCAAGCTGCGCCACCTCACCGACCGCGCCGCACATTGGCGCGTGGCCAACGTGATGGACGCGCAACAGATCGCCTGGGCCGCACGCGAACTCGCGCAACGCAACGGCCCCATCCATCGGCTGTTTGGGGCGTTCGAGCACATTCAGGAGCCGCTGGCGCAGGTCCGGCAATGGTTGGGAATCGAAGGGGTCTCCGCCGAGGTGGCGACCAACTTCCGCGACAAGGCGCGCATGAAGACCCTGCTGCGCGAGGCCGGGCTGCCATGCGCACGCCATCGGTTGGCGACCTCGCTGGACGACGCGCGCGACTTCGGCGAACGCTCCGGATTCCCGATGGTCGCCAAGCCCCCCTCGGGAGCTGGCGCCGTCTCGACCTATCGCGTGGAGTCGATGGAGCAGCTGATGCGCGCGCTCGCGCCCAATCCGCCGACGCCATCGCATCCCGTCCTGCTCGAGGAGTTTGTCGTTGGTGATGAACACTCGTTCGAGACCATCACCATCAACGGCCAGCATGTCTGGCATTCCCTGACGCACTACTACCCCACGCCGCTCACGGTCATCGAGAACCCGTGGATCCAGTGGTCGGTGGTGCTGCCGAGGGAAGTGGACGACCCCGCGTACGACGACATCCGGACGGCGGCGCGCCGGGCCCTCGACGTGCTGGGGATGACCACCGGCATTTCACATATGGAGTGGTTCCGCCGGAAGGACGGCACGATCGCGATCTCCGAGGTGGCGGCGCGACCGCCCGGTGCACAGATCACCACCCTGATGTCGAAGGCCAATGACTTCGACCTGCTCAAGGAATGGGCGCGTGCGATGGTGCACGGCGACTTCCACGTGCCGGAGCGCCGCTTTGCCGTGGGCGCCGCCTTCCTCCGCGGCCAGGGCCAGGGGCGCATCGTGAAGGTGACCGGGGTGGACGAGGTGCAGCGCGCCGTCGGGAACCTGGTCGTGGATTTCCGCATGCCGCAGGTGGGCGTCACGCCGTCCACGTCATATGAAGGCGACGGCTACATCATGGTGCGCCACCCCGAGACGCGGCGGGTGGAGGAAGCGGTGATGAAGATCATCTCCACCATTCGCGTGGAACTTGGATAAGATCAACTGCCAGATCGACGCACGGGCCGCGCGACCATGCGGACTCGTGCGTCACATGTAACACCCCGGTCCCCTTGCTGAGAGTCGGCCTCCGATGAACGTGATCATGCTTGCCCCCGGGTACCCCGGTGAAATGCCCTATTTCTGCCGTGGGCTCTCCCTGCACGGCGCGAAGGTGTACGGCGTATCCGACGTGGCGGAGAAGGACCTTCCGGCACTCACGCGCGAGCACCTCTCGGGATACCTGCGCGTGCCCAACTTCACCGACGAGGATGCGGTGGTGCAGCAGATCGTCGCCGGGGTCGGCAACCACACGATCGACCGCGTCGTCTGCATGTGGGAGCCGGGGGTGGTGCTCGCGGCACGCATTCGCGAAGCGCTAGGTATTCCCGGCATGGGGGTGGAGCAGGCCAACACCTTCCGGAACAAGGACCTGATGAAGCAGGTCGTGACGAAGGCCGGGATTCGCACCGCCCGCCACGTCGCCGCGACCTCGATCGCCGGGGTGCGCGAGGCCGCCGAGCAGATCGGGTTCCCGGTGATCGTGAAGCCGATATCGGGCGCCGGGTCGATGGACACGATCCGCGCGGCGTCGATGGCCGAGCTCGACGCGGCCCTCACGCGCGTGACCACCTACGACGAGGTCAACGTCGAGGAGTTCATCGAGGGTGACGAGTACACCTACGACACCATCTGCATCGATGGGCGGATCGTCTACGAGAACGTCTGCTACTACCGCCCCAACCCGCTCGTGGCGCGCAGCACCGAGTGGATCTCGCCGCAGACGATCGCGTTGCGCGACCTCTCCACCCCGATCGTCCAGCAAGGGATCTCCCTGGGCCACGAAGTCCTCAAGGCCATGGACTTCAAGACGGGCTTCACGCACATGGAGTGGTTCTACACCCCAAAGGGGGAAGCCATCTTCGGCGAGATCGCCGCGCGTCCGCCCGGTGCGCACACGGTGGACCTGATGAACTTCGTCGGCGACGTCGACCTGTTCACGGGATACGCCGAGGCCGACCTCAAGGGGACCTTCTCGGTGTCCACGGAGCGGAAGTACAACGTCTCCAACATCTTCAAGCGCGCGCAGGGGCAGGGACGCATCCGGCGGATCGAGGGACTGCAGCGCATCCTCGAGCGGTACGGGGAGCACATCGTGCACATGGACCTGCTCCCGGTGGGCGCCGAACGCCGCAACTGGATCCTGACCCTCGTCTCCGACGGGTACGTCGTGGTGCGACACCCGGACCAGCAGGCGTGTTTCGACATCTCGGACGCTGTCGGTACCGACCTGCAGTTGTACGCCGGGTGAGCAGGGTGGGCGGTGCGTACGTCGTGCTGGTGCATGGCCTCGGACGCACACACCGCTCCATGTGGGCCGTCGAGGCGGTGCTTCGACTGGCGGGATATCGCGTCATCAACTGGCGATATCCATCGACGCGTGCACCGATCACCGACCTGGCGCTCACGCTCGATCGTGAGTTGACCGGGCGGCTCCGCGCGCTGTCCACGCCGGTCCACTTCGTGACCCACTCGATGGGCGGCATCGTGCTGCGACGCTACCTCGCCGACGTGTCGCTCCCGAACCTCGGGCGCGTGGTCATGCTGGCGCCGCCAAACCAGGGCAGCGAGGTCGTCGATCGCCTGCGTGGCTGGTGGATCTTTCGCCGGGCGACCGGTCCCGCGGGTGAGGAGCTGCGCACCGGCGCCGGAGGACCCGAGGAATTGCCGGGGATCCCCGCCGAGCTGGGGATCATCGCCGGGCGACGCCCGGCCAACCCGCTCTTCTCCCGGTGGATCGAGGGGGAGAACGACGGCAAGGTTGGGGTGGCCCGCGCCGCACTCCCCGGCATGTCCGACTTCCTCGTGGTCGACTACGGCCACACCTGGCTGGCCTGGCAACCCGCGGTGATCGCGCAGGTGAAGGCGTTCCTGGCGGAAGGGAAGTTCCGCGCCGGGGGATAACCCATTGGCGGATGGGTGTGGGCGAATACCTTGTCCGTCATCCACGCTCGTCCGTCGACCAGACACCGTCGCCCGTTTGCCCGTCTCACGCAACTTCATCGAGAAGTGGATGACCCGGAGGCGCCAGGCGCCCGGGACCCTCGAGATCCTGCCGGAGGTGTATTCGCCCCAGCTCGGGAATCGCCGGGACATCTTGGTCTACACACCGGCGTCGTATCACCGGAGCGAGCGGCGGTACCCCGTCATCTACATGCAGGACGGCCAGAACCTGTTCGACCCGCGGACGAGCTTCGCCGGTGAATGGGGGGTGGATCGTGCCATGGCCCGGGCCCCCCGCAAGGGACGCCGGGCCATCATCGTCGGCATTCCCAACATGGGGGTCGACCGCATGAAGGAGTACTCGCCGTGGGTCGACGCGCGTCATGGCGGCGGTGGCGGGGACGCGTACGTGGACTTTGTCGTGCACACGCTCAAGCCGATGATCGACGAGCGATACCGCACCGCGCCGGACCGGGAGTCCACCGGGATCCTCGGCTCCTCGCTGGGTGCGTTGATCGCGCTGTATGCGTTCTTCCGGGCGCCGGCCAGCTTTGGGTTTGTTGGCGCCATGAGCCCGGCCTTCTGGTTCGCCGACGGGGGGATCTTCCCCTTTGTGCACGACGCGGCGAACGTTGCCGGGCGGGTCTACCTCGACGTTGGCATGCGCGAAGGGCCCGGGACGCTGGCGAATGCGAGGAGCATGCGCGACCTGCTGACAGCAAAGGGGTATGCCCCCGGCGAGCGGCTCTCCTACGTGGAGGATCCGCAGGGGGTGCATAACGAGGCCGCCTGGGGACGACGGATCCGGGCGGCGCTGCCGTTCCTGCTCGATGCCTCGGCCGGGGTGGCGCGGTGAGCACACGGATGTTCGGCCACCACCACGTCTGGCACAGCCCGTCGGTGGGTCGGTCGATGCATGTGCGATGGTTCGGCGATTCGGGAGCGCGTGTCCTCGCCTTCCCGACCACGATGGGTAACCATAACGAGTGGCCCAACCGGTACATGCCGGACGTGTTGCGCGAGCACATCGAGCGCGGATGGATCCAGCTCTGGTGCCTCGACCACAACCACGACCTGAGCTGGTACGACAAGAAGGCCGGCGCGGCGGAACGTGGGGCCCGGCACCTGCGCTACGACGCGTACATCCGCGACGAGCTGCTGCCGTTCACGCGCTCCATCAACGGCAATGACTTCGTGATCGCGACCGGGGCGAGCTTTGGCGCCTTCCATGCCATGAGCATCGGGCTCCGGAACCCGCACCTCTTCCATCGCATCATCGGGATGAGCGGGATGTACGACATCGCGGGCATGACCGGGGGCTACAGTGAAGGGCCGGTGTACGCGTCGAATCCCATGGCCTTCATGCGGAACGAGCACGATCCGGCGCGGCTGGCGGCCTTCCGGCGCCAGGACATCATCATCGCCATCGGGCGTGGCGACCCCAACTTCCAGGAGAACCAGGAATTTTCCGGCCTCCTCTGGGAGAAGGGCATCGGGAATGCCTTGCGGGTCTGGGATGGCCACGCGCACGACTGGCCGTTCTGGGAGCAGATGATCGTGAAGTACGTGGGTGGGCACGACTGAAGAACGCAGGCAGCCGTGGCCACCACCCACGCGGTGCACCAGTCACTCTGGAACAGGTGAGCAGCACATGGTGAAGCGGATCGGACTCGTCGTCGGGCGTGAGTGGAGCTGGCCGCCGGCGTTCATCGAGGAAGTGAACAAGCGCGACGTGGGCGTCATCGCCGAGTTTGCCGTGATGGGCGGCGACCATCATGACGGCCCGGTGCCATATGACGTCCTCATCGATCGCATCTCGCACGAGGTCCCGATGTACCGCTCGTACCTCAAGAAGGCGGTGCTCGAGGGGCGGACGGTGATCAACAACCCGTTCATGTGGACGGCGGACGACAAGTTCCTTGGCGCCGCCCTGGCCACGAAGCTCGGCGTCGCCTCGCCAAAGACGGTCCTGCTGCCGAACAAGGACTACGTCGAGGGGATCGTGCCCAACGAGTCGCTGCGCAACCTGCGCTTCCCGCTCGACTGGCAGGGGATCGCGAACCACGTCGGCCTGCCGTGCATCCTCAAGGACGCCCACGGTGGCGGCTGGAAGGAGGTGTATGTCTGCCGCACGCTCGAGGAGCTCATCCGCAACTACGATGAGTCCGGGCGCCTGACGATGATCGTGCAGGAGATGGTGCAGTGGGACCAGTTCGTGCGCTGCCTCTGCCTGGGCCAGGAAGACGTGCTCGTGATGCAGTACGACCCCAAGGCACGCAAGTACATCGTCGACGACGACTACCTCACGCCCGCGCTGCGCGACCGCGTGGTGCGCGACTGTCGCACGTTGTGCGGCGCCCTCGGCTACGACATGAACTCGCTGGAGTTCTGCATCAAGGACGGCGTGCCGTATGCGATCGACTTCATGAACTGTGCGCCGGACATGGACATCTACTCGCTCACGCCGACGTACTTCGAGTGGGCCGTGACGCACATGGCCGACATGGCGATCAAGCTCGCGAAGTACCCGCGGCGCACGGCGGTCGAGGCCAAGTGGAGCGCCCTCTTCACCGCGAGCCGATGACCGACGCCCGCGCGCCGCGGCGATCCGCGTCCACCCGGGAGGCCGCGTGAGCCTCGTCCAGGCCTGGCACGACCTCCTCACCGACGAGGTGGCCGGGGAGACCCATGCGCACATCGAGTCGGAGCTGACGCGCCGGCATCTCGTCTTTGGTGGACGCGCGCTGTGCACCGTGCTGCGGCCACGGCTCATGACGCTCGCGCAGGTGCTCGAGATGCAGCGGCGCGTGGCCGCCATCCTGCGGCCCTGCACCAAGGCGTTTGCGCGGGCCCAGCAGGATGCCGCGTTTCGCGCGCAGTTCGGGCTGCTGGACTGGGAGGAGCAGCTCTTCGCGAGCCCGCTGCGCTACCGCCATCCGAGTCCCACCTCCCGCCTCGACTTCTTCGACCAGCCGTCCAGCGGTGGCCTGGCGCTGACGGAGAACAACGCAGAGACGCCAGCGGGTGCGGCCTACGTCGACGCGCTGGCCGACACCTTCCTCGACACGCGCGTCCTCCGGGAGTTTGCCCGGACGCATGCCATCTTCCCCATGCCGGCCCGGCAGGGCGTCGTTGGGGCCGTGTTGCAGGCGTGGCGCGAGTTCAGCGGGGGCCGCCGTGCGCCGCGCATCGCGATCCTCGATTGGGACGACGTTCCGACGCGCACCGAGTTCGAGTTGTACCAGCAGCACTTCGCCACGATGGGCCTCGAGGCCGTCATCGACGACCCGCGACGGTGCGAGTACCGCGACGGGCGGTTGTATGCGCAGGGCAAGCCGGTCGACCTGATCTACAAGCGCGTCCTCATCGACGAACTCGTGCAGACCTGTGGCCTCGAGCACGATGTCGTGCGCGCGGTGCGGGACGGCGCCGTCTGCATGGTGGATGGCGTGCACTGCAAGGTGCTGCACAAGAAGGCATCGCTCGCCGTGCTCAGTGACGAGGCCAACGCCGCGATGTTCGATGCGGCCGACCTCGAGGCGATCCAGCAGATGATCCCGTGGACGCGGGTCGTGGCCGAGCGACACACCTCGTATCGCGGTCGGGCGGTGGACCTCGTGCCGTTCATGCTCGCCGAGCGCGAGCGCCTGGTGCTCAAGCCCAACGACGACTACGGCGGCAAGGGGATCACGCTGGGGTGGACCGTCGACGGCAGCACGTGGGAGGCCGCCGTGCGCGAGGCGCTCGCGGCGCCGTTCATCGTGCAGGAACGCGTGGAGATCCCCAGCGAACCGTACCCCAGTTGGGTGGACGGTCGACTCGAAGTGTATGATCGCATGTACGACACGGCGCCGTTTGTCACGAACGGGGCCTTCATGGATGGGCTGCTGACGCGGCTCTCCACTGCCAAGCTGCTCAACGTTACCGCCGGCGGGGGCAGCACGGTCCCCACCTTCGTGGTGCACCCCAGGAGCTGAGCCCGATGCAGAAACCGTCGCTCACCATCGGCGTCGAGGAAGAGTACCAGATCATCGATCCGCAAAGTCGCGCGCTCACCTCGTACATCACGCAGATCCTCGAGGCCGACCACCTGATCCTGGGACAGGTCAAGCCGGAGCTGCACCAGAGCATCGTCGAGGTGGGCACCACCGTCTGCCGGACGCCACAGGAGGTGAAGGCGCAGCTGGTGGAACTGCGACGTGGTGTCATGGAACTCGCCGGTCGCAAGGGACTCAAGATTGCGGCAGCAGGGACGCATCCCTTCTCCCATTGGGCCGACCAGGAGATCACCCAGCTGGACCGCTACGTCGGCACCAAGGAGGCCATGCAGCAGCTCGCCCAGCAGCTGCTGATCTTCGGGACCCACGTGCACATCGGCATCGAGGACAAGGACTTCCTCATCGATGCCTGCAACGTGTCGCGGTACTTCCTGCCACACATCCTCTGCCTCTCGACCAGCTCACCGTTCTGGATCGGGCGCCTGACCGGGCTCAAGTCGTACCGCAGCGCGGTGTTCCGTGCCTTCCCGCGCACCGGGGTGCCGCGGTTCATCCCGTCGTGGACGGACTACGAGCACTACATCGAGACCCTCGTCTCCACCGGGTGCATCCCCAACGGTTCGAAGATCTGGTGGGACGTGCGGCCGCATCACACGTTCCCCACGCTCGAGTTCCGCATCTGCGACGTCTGCACGCGGGTCGATGAGGCGGTCTGCATCGCCGCGATCCTACAGGCGATGGTGTACAAGCTCTGGAAGATGCGTCGCGACAATACGACGTTCCGTGTGTACAGCTCGGAGCTGATCGACGAGAACAAGTGGCGCGCCGTGCGTTACGGGCTCGACGGCAAGCTCATTGACTTCGGGAAGCAGGTCGAGCTTCCCGCCGCGTCCCTCATCCGCGAGTTCATCGAGTGGTTCCTGGACGACGTCCTCGATGAGCTTGGGAGCCGCAAGGAGGTCGAGTACGCGTTCAGGATCCTCAGCGAGGGCTCGAGCGCGGACCGGCAGATCAAGGCGTACCACGCCGCGGGTGGCGACACGAAGGCGGTCGTCGACCTGCTGATCCGGGAGACCGAGGAAGGGGTGCTGTAGCCACTCGGCTGGCGGGGTCTCCCGCCAGCTGCTGTCGCAGGGTCATCCTATTGGAAGGGTGGCCGGGCCCCCGAACAGCCGTCCTTGGTCCTGAGCACCCGTCCGGATAACCCTCAGACGAGTCCCGGAAGGGTTCCAGAGCCGCGGATCCAGGACGCGCTCAGTCGGCTCATGCAGCCGAATATCCTTCAACGCCCATGTTGAACGGTTAGCCGCCCACGGACACCCCCCGCGATACGGGGACCCCGTCCCTCCCGGGTGCAGCCGTCCAACGCCGTCACGTTTCGTTGCGTATTTCCATCCTGCGCCCTCTATTGTAGGGTCCGGGACGAATCGAAGGGACGCCAACCTGCCCGAGAGGGCGGGGGAGACGATCGCTGCATGAAGCTTTTGCTTGCCGCCGTAGGGGCTATGGTCGGGGTCGGGCTCACCGCGAATGGCGGGCGACCACCAGCACCGCCCAAGCCGGTCCTCCCGCCGGCGCCCCACGCGAAGCGGATCAACGCCGCCGAGCTCACGCCCCTCGTCCAGCGGTACTGCGCCGCGTCGTGCCACAGCGCCACCCAAAAGCGTGGCAACCTCTCGCTGGCGGACTTCAAGGTCGAGGGGTCGTCGTCCGATGCGTCCCGCGCCGAACGCATCATCCGGAAGCTCCGCACCGACATGATGCCGCCGCCAGGCTCGCGGCGCCCGCAGGGCGACTCGCTCGTGCTGCTGGCCGATGTCATCGAGTCCACGATCGACAACGCCGGCCCGGTGAACCCCGGCTCCCGCGTGTTCCAGCGCCTCAACCGCGCGGAGTACGAGGCCGTGATCCGCGACCTCCTGGGGCTCGAGGTCAACGCCGGCGATTACCTCCCGCTCGACACCAAGAGCGCCAACTTCGACAACATCTCGGCGGCGCAGTTGCTGTCGCCGACCCTGCTCGAGTCCTACCTCACGGCAGCATCTGCGGTGTCGCGCATCGCCGTCGGTGATCGCAACCCGGTGTTCGCCCAGGCCACCTACAAGACGTCGCCGTTCGCCTCGCAGCACCCGTGGGATCACGTCGAAGGCACGCCGTACGGCACGCGCGGCGGGTTGGTGGTGACGCACAACTTCCCGGCCGACGCCGAGTACGACTTCCGCCTCAACGTGGCCGGGGGCATTGGCCTCAAGCTCGAGGACATCGACATCTCGATCGATGGCGAGCGCGTCGCCCTGCTCATGTACGAGCGCGGCATCGCGACGAATGCCGCCTCGGCAGACGCGCCGTTGGGCGCCGACTACATCCGGACCGATCCGATCAAGGTGAAGGCCGGGCAGCACAAGGTGTCTGTGGCCTTCGTCGCGCGCTCCCTTGGCCCGTACGAAGACCTGATCAAGCCGCACGACTGGTCGCGGGCCTCGGGCGGAAGTGCCGCGGCGGGTTCGACCGAGCCGCCGGCGATCATGGAGGTCCAGGTCAACGGCCCGCGTAACGTTACCGGCATCTCCGAGACGGAGAGTCGCAAGCGGATCTTCAGCTGCCGGCCGAGTGCGCGCCTCGCCGCGCGCGCCTGCGCGTCGCAGATCATCTCGCGCCTCGGTGAGCGCGCCTATCGCCGCCCGCTCACGGCGCGCGATCGCGACGCCCTCCTCGCCTTCTACGACAAGGGGAGCGCCGCATCGACCTCGCCGCAGGCCTTCGAGGATGGCGTTCGCATGGCGTTGCAGGCGATGCTGGCCAGCCCGTACTTCGTCTTCCGCATCGAGCCGACCCCCGCGGGCGCCACGGAAGGAAAGGACTACGCGGTGAGCGACGTCGACCTCGCCTCGCGCCTGTCGTTCTTCCTCTGGGGAACGATGCCGGACGATCGCCTGCTCAGCCTCGCCAAGACCGGGCGCCTGTCGGAGCGGCTGACGTACGAGCGCGAGATCAAGCGCATGCTGGCCGACCCGCGCGCCGAGGCGTTGTCCCGGCGCTTCGCGGCGCAGTGGCTCCGCCTCCCCGACCTGGACCTTGTCCACCCCGACGCCTTCTTCTTCCCGGACTTCGACCAGGGCCTGGCCGATGCCATGAAGCGGGAGACGGAGCTCTTCTTCCAGGACATCGTTCGCAACGATCGCAATGTCCTCGAGCTGTTCACGGCGGATTGGACCTACGTCAATGAACGCCTCGCGAAGCACTACGGCATTCCGAACGTTGCCGGGACGGAGTTCCGTCGCGTGAACTACCCGGACGAGGCGCGTCGCGGGATCCTCGGGCAGGGCAGCGTGCTGGTGCAGACCTCGCTGGGCAATCGCACGTCGCCGGTGTTGCGTGGCAAGTGGGTGATGGAGGTGCTCCTCGGTTCGCCGCCACCCCCGCCGCCGCCTAACGTACCCGACCTCGAGCAGACCGGTGGCACCAAGGAAGGGAAGGTGCTGACCACGCGCGAACGGATGGAGATGCACCGCACGAATCCCACGTGCCGGTCGTGCCACCAGTTCATGGACCCGCTTGGCCTCGCGCTCGACAACTTCGACGTGACGGGTCGTGTGCGGTTCCGTGAGAACGGCGCCGAGCTGGACACGCGCGGCAACACCTACGACGGCACGGCGGTCGCGTCCGCGGCGGACCTCAACCGCTGGCTCGTGAAGCGGCCGACGCCCCTGGTGCGCAACTTCACCGAGAACCTCTTCGCGTATGCCCTCGGGCGCCGCGTGGAGGACTTCGACCAGCCGGCGATCCGCGCGATCGTGCGGGACGCGTCGACGAAGAACTACAGGCTTTCGTCGTTTGTCTACGGCGTGGCCATGAGCAAGGCGTTCCGCCAGCGTCGCGTGGAGACGGTGGCGGACCAGTAAGCGAAGGCGCGGTACGCAGGCAGGCTTCGGGCGGATTACCAGTCACCAGAGAACATTCATGTCATTCCTCACGCAGAAGGCACTTCCCCGGCGCACCTTCCTTCGCGGCCTGGGCGCGACGGTGGCGCTGCCGTACCTCGAGGCCATGAAGCCCGCCGGGCGCCTCCTCAACCCGGCAGCGGTGGCGCCGACGGCCAAGACGCGCGTCGTCTGCATCGAGTCGGTGCACGGGGCCGCCGGGTCGTCGAACCTTGGCGCGACGAAGTACCTCTGGGCGCCGCGTGAAGTCGGTCGCCAGTTCACCTTCGTGCCCGACAGCGCGCTCAAGCCACTCGAGGGATGGCGGGACTACCTCACGATCGTGTCCAACACGGACGTGCGCATGGCGGAGCCGTTCGACGCGCCGGAGATCGGCGGCGATCACTTCCGCTCCAGCGCCGTCTTCCTCACGCAGGCGCATCCCAAGCAGACGCAGGGATCGGACGTCTACGTCGGGACGTCGTTCGACCAGATCGTCGCGCGCCACATCGGGCAGGACACCGCGCTCCCCTCGATGCAGCTCTGCATCGAGAACCTCGACCAGGCCGGTGGCTGCTACTACAACTACGCCTGCGCCTACACGGACTCGATCAGCTGGGCCTCGCCGACCGAGCCGCTCCCGATGATCCGCAACCCGCGCGTGGCGTTCGACATCCTCTTCGGGGCCGGGTCGAACCACGCGGACCGCGCCAACCGCCGGAAGGAGAACGGCTCGATCCTCGACTGGATCACCGGTGAGATGGCGTCCCTCAAGCGCCAGCTCGGCAACGCCGACCGCGTGCGCGTGGACCAGTACCTCGAGAACGTGCGCGAACTCGAGCGGCGCATCCAGAAGATCGAGGCGCAGAACCGCAGCGGCGCCGAGCGCCAGCTGCCAGATGCCCCCGCGGGCGTGCCCGACTCGTTCGAGGAGCACATGAAGATCATGTTCGACGTGCAGGTGCTCGCCTTCGAGTCGGACATGACGCGCGTCACCGCATTCAAGACCGGGCGCGACGCGTCGAGCCGCGTGTACCCGGAGTCGGGGACGAACAAGGGCTTCCACCCGGCGTCGCACCACGGCGGCCGCGAGGCGGCGATCATGGACTTCAACATGATCAATCGCTACCACGTGTCGATGCTGCCGTACTTCCTGGACAAGCTGAAGGCCACGACCGATGGCGACGGCAACCTCCTCGACAAGACGATGATCATCTACGGGTCGCCGATGGCCGACGGCAACACGCACAACCACCGGCGCTGCCCGCTCATCCTCCTCGGTGGGGCAAACGGCCAGCTGCAGGGCAACGTGCACCTCAAGGCGCCCGACGGCACGCCGATGGCCGACGTCTTCCTCACGCTGCTGCACAAGCTCGGCGTGAACGACGTGTCGACGTTCGGTGACAGCGCCTGTCCGTTCACCCTCACCGCCTGACCGCGATGAACACCGCTCGATTGATCGCACGCGCCGCGGCCCTCGGGGCCGCCTGGGTCGTGCTGGCCGGTGCGGCGCAGCGTGCGGACGCCCCACTGGCCGAGGCGGCGATGCGTGGGGACGTCGCGCGCGTGCGCACCCTGCTCGCGAGCCGCGCGGACGTGAATGCGGCCACGGGCGACGGCATGACCGCCTTGCACTGGGCGGCCGACCGTGGGGACGTCGCGATGACGGAGATGCTGCTGCGCGCGCGCGCCAAGCTCACGGCAACGACGCGCATCGGCAGCTACACGCCGCTGCATGTCGCGGCACGCAAGGGAAATGCGGGGGTCGTCCGGGCGCTGCTCAAGGCCGGCGCCGACGCCAACGTGCTGGCGATCAACGGCGTCTCGGCGCTGCACCTCGCGGCGATTGCCGGTGATCCCGATGCGGTCTCCGCGTTGCTCGATGCCAAGGCCGATCCGAACGCCAAGGAGCGTGAGTGGGGACAGACGCCCCTGGTGTTCGCGGCCTCCAACAACCGCGCGGATGCCATCAAGGTGTTGCTGGCCAAGGGCGCCGATGCCAAGCTCGTGACGCGACTCGTGGACCTGCCGGAAGAGGAGAAGCGTGAGCGTGCGGCGGCGGCCAAGCGCAACGAAGTGCTCCTCATGTCGTTGCCGGAAAAGGTCCGTGATTCACTGAAGGTCGCGGCGGCTCGTGCGCCCGCCCCGGGACCGGGTGGCCGTCCGGGTGCTCCGCCCGCCGCGGAACCGCCGCCGGCAGGGCCGCCGGGATCGACGCCGCCTGCCCAACCAGCCGCTGCAGCTGCGCAGGGGCCGGGTGGCATGCCGCTCGCGCTGTTGCGCCAGGCGCCACCGACCAACACGCTCACGGCCGCGCAGATCCAGCAGGCAATTGCCGCCGGGCGTGAAGCGTACATGGCCGGGCCCACGGCAGGTGGTGCGGACATTCCGCAGGCGCCGGTCGACACCTCGAATGGTGGTGACGCGTCGGGTTTCTCCGGCAGCGTCGGCAAGATGGGGGGCCTGACCGCGCTCCATCACGCCGTGCGACAGGGGAACACCGCGGCGGCGCTCGCGCTCGTCGATGGTGGGGCCGACATCAACCAGGTGAGCACGAGCGACGGCACGTCGCCGCTGCTCCTCGCCACGCTCAATGGCCAGTTCGACCTGGCGATGGAGCTGGTGAAGCGTGGGGCCAACGTGAAGGTCGCCAGCATCCACGGCACCACGCCGTTGTACGCGACGATCAACACGATGTACCTCCCGCGGTCGCGGTATCCGCAGCCGCAGTCGGTGCAGGTGCAGAAGACGTCGCACCTCGAGTTGATGGAAGCGATCCTCAAAGCCGGGGCCGACGTGAACGCGCGCCTCACCAAGAACCTCTGGTTCTTTGGCTACAGCAATTGCGGCAACGCCAACTGCGGCCTCGAGTTCCTCGATGGGACCACGGCATTCTGGCGTGCGGCGTACGCGGTGGACGTGGATGCGATGCGGCTCCTCAAGAAGTACGGCGCCGACCACACGATTCCGTCGTTCCGCCAGGCCGCGGCCCGCGGTGGGCGTGGGGGCGGCGCACCGGGTGGGCCGCCCGACACCACCAACGCCGGGCGCCTCGCGGCCGCTCGCGCGCAGCTGCAGCAGGGTGGCTTTGGTGGCGGCGCTCCGCGCATGACCCCGGAAATGGACTCGGCGTCGAAGGCCGTTCCGCCGGGCATTGGCGTGTATCCGGTGCATAACGCGGCCGGGGTCGGTTACGGAAACGGGTTCGCCGGCAATGCGCATCGCCACGCCCCGGACGGGTGGATGCCGGCGATGAAGTACCTCGTCGAGGAACTCGGCGTCGACGTGAACCAGCGCGACAACAACGGCTATACCGCGTTGCACCATGCGGCCTCGCGCGGCGACAACGAGATGATCCTCTATCTCGTGAGCAAGGGTGCCGATCCCAAGGCAGTCTCGCGCAACGGGCGCACCACGGTAGACATGGCCAACGGCCCGGTGCAGCGCCTCCGGCCGTTCCCCGAGACGATCGCGCTGCTCGAGAAGATGGGGGCGAAGAACAACCACAATTGCGTGGGCTGCTGATCCCACCGCTGCCACCATCGAAGAGGCGACCGGTTCACCCCGGTCGCCTCTTTCTTTTCGGCCGGGCGATCACTGCGGCGGCCCGCCGTGGCCCTCGCGCGTTGCCCATGGCGCAGTAGGTTCTTTCGGGTGCGCGGGATTCACCCGCGGGGAGACCGGATCGCCCAGACCCACGCTGCCATGACCGCGACCTACGCCGACCTCTTTGATGATGCGGGCCTTCAGGCCGCCTTCCGGCGCCTGGACGCCCTGACGCCCGCCACGCAGCCCCAGTGGGGCCAGATGAACGTGTCGGCCATGCTGGCGCACCTCAACGTCGCGTACGAGATGTTGTACGAGACCAAGCACAAGCGCCCCAACGCGCTGCTGCGTTTCCTGCTGCGGGCCTTCCTCAAGAACAAGGTCGTGGGCCCCGCCCCGTACGCGCGCAACACGCCGACCGCACCCCAGTTCAAGATCGCCGACAGTCGTGACTTCGCGGTCGAGCGCGATCGGTTGATCGCGTACATGCGACGCATGCACGGCGAGGGCCGCGCGCGCTTCGAGGGCCGGGAGTCCGCGTCGTTCGGGCCGCTCACCGCGAACGAATGGAACGTGATGTTCTCGAAGCACCTCGACCACCACCTGACGCAGTTCGGCGTGTAGTCACGGCGAGCGTTCCGCCAGCCGGAATCCCCGCTCCGTTCCCCGGCGTAGGCACGCAGGTGCCACGCGCAGCAGCATCCTCCGGTAGCCCGTAGCTTCCCGAAGCGATGACTCCGGTTTCCGTCGGACCGCTCGACCTCATCGTCCTGCTGGGGGCGATCCAGGGTCTCTTCCTCACCGGCGCGCTCGCCGCGCGCCGCCGCAACCGCACGGCCAATCGCCTGCTCGCGGCGGCCATGTTCGTCTTCTCCGTCTCGCTCGCCGGCGGCGTGTACCAATCGGCCCACCTCGAGGCGCGCTGGCCGCACTTCATTGGTGTGGCCTATCCGCTCCCGTTTCTCTACGGGCCGCTCATGTACCTCTACTCGGCGGCGGCCGCGGACCGCACGCGCCGCCTGACGTGGCGGGACGCC